>CAYSMU010000236.1:0-5408 GCA_964432145.1 uncultured Chloracidobacterium sp. | reverse complement strand
AAGACAGACGGGTTGACCGACGATCCGAGTGCCGTCGTCGTGTCCGCCTTGTTGACCACTTGCGGATTGCCGGTCATACTGCCGGAACTTGCCGCAAAGCCAACGCCTGGCGTGTAATCTCCCGTGATCGTATGGTTGCCCACCGACAGGTTCGATATTGCACATGCAGCTTGTGCCGAGCCGTTCAGCGCCACATTCTGACAGCCCGCGATCGGAGCTGCGTTGTCGGAGAAACTGACTGTTCCCGTGGGCGTTCCGCCCGGCGGTACCGTTGCCACCGATGCAGTAAAGGTAACCGGTTGACCAAATACCGAGGGATTGACCGATGACGTAATGGTTGTTGCGGTCGGCATCACAATAGTAAAATTGGTGTCCGAAACGTCAAAGAAAATATTGCCGCTACCGCGCACACGGATCCTTGCCGTTGTCGTACTGATACTCGGCAACGTGACCGACCGGCTGCCATTATTAGCTACTCCGGACGCCAACGCCGTCGGAAAAGAGTTTCCGCCATCTGTGGACAACGCGATATCCACGTTTGCAGCGTTCACAGGTGCGTTCGTTGTGTTTGCGACATTCCACGTAACAGTTGGCGACGAGCCCCCCGTTAAGGTAATTCCCGTGTTTGGCGATGTAACCACAAATGGCCCGCTGCCGCCGTCTACGGTGACGATCGAGTCAGCGGTGTTGATGCCCCCGCCATTTGCCCGATTGTCCCTGGCTATCACCCGAAATGTCATTGTTCGCGAGATCGACGGCAGCAATTCTCCCGTTAAACACGGATTCCCTGCTCCACGCCCGCAGTCATAGGACGACGGAGGAACATTTGCGTTGTTGAGAATATAGACAAGTGACGGGAAATACCGCGTTCCACTCGCGGTCGGGAGGTACGAACGGAAAATGGGACGAGCTCCGGTTGCGTCGCTGTTTGGAACGCCGAGAGTAGATGCTCCGAGGTCGTATTCTTCCCATTCGTAAGTGATCGTATCCGGGTCAGGGTCGCTTGCCGAGGCGGTAAGCAGGAACGGTGTTTGTTTGGGAATATCGAAGTTTCCGGGGCCGGTGACCGTTGGCGGCGTATTGCCCGTGGCTGTTGTCACGGCACACACGTTTCCGCCTCCCACCTGGGTGTAATTTATGATCTCCTCCAGACTTTTCAGCTGAAATATGTCGATGCTGTTTCGAGCGAGGTCCTGATTTCCGCAGATGCCGGCATATCCCATTATTGTGATCCCACTGCCGGGCTCAAAGGCCGATCCCGCTACGTATTGTCCCGGGCTGCAGCTTCCGATACCGACTGCATTCCATGTATGCTGGGCGGTGAACTGGTGGCCCATTTCATGCGCAACGTAGTCGATCGCGAAAGGGTCGCCGAGTGGCACTCCCTGTCCGGTGACACCGCGGGCTTTATTGGCCGCGTTGCACGGGCCGGCGCCGTTGGCAACACCGCCGCCGCCCGTCGAGAATACATGCCCAATATCATAATTGGCGGTCCCGATTACGGCGTCGATATTTGCCTGATTCTCTCCGAGCATAGTGCTGCCGCTACCATTTGAATACGGGTCGTTCGCATCTGTGCAGGCGACCCCTCCGCACAATTGATCGTTCGCATAAACTATCAGGTTGTTGGTTCCGATAATGTTCATATGGACCGCTACTTCGCGTTCATACACGCCATTGACCCGATTCATTACGACAACTTGTGCAGCGAGGGTTCCGGCGATGGTATCTCCACCTACGGCGACTGCATACTCGTGTGTCGCCGCGACAGCCAGGCGATAGGTTCTGAGTTGAGTGCCGGAGGCCACAGCGGGAGCAGCAAGCGGCGGAAGGGCGGCATCGGGAGAAAACCCTTTCGGCTCTATTTGTGATGAGAACTCATCGTCGCGGTCTTTCGTATCGCATTCAAATCTGCCGAGCGGCGGTCGATCACGCTTGTCATAAGCAATATAAATGTCTCTGTCACCTTTGCCCCACGGATCGACATAAGCGGTCCCGGACACCGACAGGATCATGGCGTGAAAGCCGTTCGGGAGCAGATCGAACCGCACGGTCGCGGTCGGATCATCGATCCCGTAGCCGCGGTATGTTGCTCCCAGCTCTGGAAACTTATTGACGAGGTCGAGTTCGACCACCAGCGAATGTTCTATTCGGAATCTGGATAATGTGCCATCTGGCATAGGCAGTCTCAGTATGACCTCGGTCCCGCTGGTGAACTCTTCGGGAGCCTGGCCCAGAACTGCTTTGAGGGCATCCCTGTTAAGTTGAAACGCCTTATACGTGCCGGGCAGAGCCCTGCCATCGATGCCAGGCTGGTCCAGCTGTTCATTGTCCAAGCTTGTCCATATGCCGTCCTGGTCATTCGCGCTCCCATACGTGAAAACGGGCAAGCCCAGAATTGTGACAAAATACATCGCAATGCCGATCAACAAGATCGACGGGCGATTTAAGATCGAAATTGGTTTCCGGGAATTTCTCATGGTGTTTTTCAATGCTCCTGTACGAATTATTTGGGGCGGACAATGCATAAAGTGAGCGGGACTCTTTGCTCACAGGGGCACGTCCATCGCTCCCTTGAGGTGTTTGCCTAAAGATCCATCAGGAAATTCCGCGCAAAGCAGATGCCGCGATCTCGAGATTTGGCGGGGGTTCCCCGACTCTGCGGCGCAATTGCCTTTATGCGCGTCAGCATATTCCTCTTTGCGGTGAACAAATGTGACCTGGATCACGCCTTGGGGCCGGCGGCTTTGCCGTATCGCAGGTGCGGAAGGAAGAGCCTCACCGCGGCAGGCTTTTTCGCATCATTGTGACACTATCCGTTTCCGTCGCGGATGCGTTATCGCTTAAGATATCGACATACTTTCGGAGGAACCTGATGCCACGTATTTTTCGTCTCGCCGGAATTGTTTCGGCCTTTGCTCTACTATGCTTTGTGATTGTCGCCGACGGTGCGGCCTCCGGCGTTGCCGAAGCCGCTCGCTGGGAACGGCAGGCCCGGAATGTAACGATCGTCCGCGATGATTGGGGAATCGCGCACGTCACCGGCAAAACGGACGCCGATGCGATCTTCGGCATGATCTATGCTCAATGCGAGGATGATTTCAACCGCGTCGAGACCAATTACATGACATCTCTGGGACGCACGGCGGAGTTTGAGGGCGAGCAAGCGATCTGGCGGGACCTGCGTCAAAAGCTGTTCATACAGCCCGACGAACTAAAGAAGAATTACGCTGACAGCCCGCCGTGGCTTCAAAAGCTGATGATCGCGTGGGCAGACGGCATCAATTTCTATCTCGCCAAACATCCTGAAGTGAAGCCAAAAGTGATCACTCGTTTTGAGCCGTGGATGGCACTCTCATTTACCGAGGGCAGCATCGGAGGCGATATCGAGTCGATCAACACAACGGGACTGGCGAATTTGTACGGCTCAGAACCGGTCGCCGAGGAAGAACCGGATCCGCTTGCCGAGCCGTCGGGCTCGAACGGCATCTCGGTCGCACCAAAGAATACAACGGGCAAGAAAGCTCTCTTGCTCATCAACCCGCACACCTCGTTCTTCTTCCGCTCGGAGCTGCAGGTGACCAGCGGCGAGGGCCTCAACGCCTACGGGGCGGCCACCTGGGGACAGTTCTTTATCTATCAGGGATTCAATTCGCGGCTCGGCTGGATGCACACATCGAGTGCAGCGGACGTGATCGACGAGTTTCGCGAGACGATCGTGCGAAAGGACGGAAAGTACTTTTACAAATTCGGTACCGAAGAAAGGCTAGTAACGGTGACGCCGATCAAGCTGGCCTACCGTGCGGCAAACGGCTCGATGGCCGAGCGGACGATCAACACATATCGCACCCATCACGGCCCCGTCGTGAAAAAGGGAGTGGAGAACGGGCAATGGATCGCTGTCGCACTGATGCACAAACCGGTCAAGGCTCTCATGCAGTCTTACGGGCGGACCAAGGCCAGGAATTATAACGAGTTCAAACAGGTAATGCAGCTAAAGGCCAACTCGTCTAACGCAACGCTTTATGCCGACGCCGACGGCAATATCGCCTATTTTCACGTCAACTATATGCCGCGGCGTGACCCGAAATTCGACTGGACGCGGCCGGTGGACGGCAGCGACCCGGCGTCGGACTACAAAGGCATTCACGAACTCGACGAACTGCCTAACCTGAAAAATCCCGCTTCGGGCTGGGTCTACAATTCGAACAACTGGCCATGGTCGGCCGCGGGCCCTAGCAGCCTGAGGCAGGCTGATTTCCCAAGGTACGTAGACAGCGGCACCGAATCGGCACGCGGGCTGCACGCCATACGCGTACTTGAGAACAAAAAGGATTTCACGCTCGAATCGCTAAATACAGCCGCCTACGACAGCTATCTGCCGTGGTTTGAGAAGACGGTCCCCGCCCTGGTCAGGGCCTGGGACGATGCGGCAGCGTCCGACCCGCTGAAAACAAAGCTGCGCGACCACATCGGGGTGCTTCGCGGCTGGAATACGCGTTGGGCGGTAGATTCGGTGGCGACGTCACTTGCGGTGTTCTGGGCTGAGGACATGCTGCGGCGCGTTCCGCCGACGCCCGGCGTTATGGCTCAGGACAATATTGTCGCAAAGGCGACGCCGGCCCAGATGCTGCAGTCGCTGTCGGCAGCGTCCGACAGGCTGACGCTCGATTTCGGCTCGTGGCGGACGCCGTGGGGCGAGATCAACCGGTTTCAGCGGCTGACGGGCGACATCGTGCATCCGTTTGACGACAGAAAGCCGAGTATTCCCGTCGGCTTTACGTCGGGCAACTGGGGTTCGCTCGCGTCATTCGGAGCGAGGCCGACACGGACCACCAAGAAATGGTACGGCACAAGCGGAAACAGCTTTGTCGCCGTTGTCGAATTCGGCAAGACGGTCCGCGCCAAGGCCGTTACCGCGGGCGGCGAAAGCGGCGATCCCAAGTCGCCCCATTTCAACGATCAGGCCGAGCGGTACAGCACGGGCAGCCTCCGCGACGTGTATTTCTATCCGGCCCAGCTAAAGGGCCGCACCAAGCGAACCTATCGCCCGGGAGAATAATTATGTTCTGTATCAAATGCGGCGAAGACAACAAGGACACCGCCGTCTATTGCCGGCAATGCGGCGAACCTACCGGCATCGAGATCGAGACAAAGGTTGCAGCACGCGCCGCTGAGGACGATCTGCCGCCTAACAAACGAAGCGTCGACGCGGCTCCTTATGAACGAGGCGAGCAGGAAGCTCATATCTTTTCGATCACGCCGACCCTGATGTTCGTAAAGGTGGGCTACGTGTTGACGGCGATCGCGGCATTATTTTTAGTGGCTATTGCTAGTGCATTTGCATATCTCATAGTGCCGATCTGGCTGGCGATAATTCTCGGCCTCGCACTCTTCATTATTCCGGG
>CAYSMU010000235.1:0-5442 GCA_964432145.1 uncultured Chloracidobacterium sp. | reverse complement strand
GGCGGATCTCAGCTACGGTACACCCGAGTCTCTTGTCTGGGAGATCGGCAAGAACCACCGACCCAACGATGAGACCTACGAGGAACGCAAGGACGGATGTGCCCAAGTATTCAGGGAGATGGCCTACAAGCATTATGGTCGCCTCTCACAGAGAATGTGCGAGCTATCCTCCGTTGCTCATCCAAACGTTGCGGGCTCACGGGCATTTGCAGACGCTATTATGGAACTTATAAGGTTAAAGGTGCTGCCCGCCGGGGACCGTGAGGGAATACGATGAATGCTCAGACCGAAGTACAAGAAAGCGGACCTCGCTATTGGCGTCACGCCCTGATCGCCGCGGTCGTTTTTGGCTCATTAGCTGTAATGATGTTTCAATCGCCGTTTGGGCAGGATCCGAACTACCACGCGTTTGCCGACAGCCGGCCGATGCTCGGGGTGCCCAATTTTGGTGATGTCGCGTCAAATCTCGCATTCCTGCTCGTAGGGCTGGCCGGATTGTGGTTTTGCCTGCATAGAGACCTTGGTCCACTTCGAAACGCGTGGTTTGTGATGTTTGCCGGTATCGCCATTGTTGGCGTCGCGTCGTCGTATTATCACTGGACGCCTAACGATGAGACTCTCGTTTGGGACCGGATGTCCCTGACCGTCGGATTCATGGGCCTGTTCGTCGCGCTTTTGGGTGAGTACATCGGTGAGCGGTTTAGGATCTTGCTAATTCCCGCGGTGATCCTCGGTGTCTTCAGTGTTCTTTACTGGCATTGGTATGATGATCTCCGCCTGTATTACTGGGTACAGATGGTCCCACTTTTGATCGTCCCATTTGTGATGATCCTTTTTCGACCACAGCATTCGCACCAATGGCTGATCCTGGCAGGGGCGGTCCTATATGGGCTTGCAAAACTTACGGAACTCGGCGATAAGGTGATCTTTGCCGTTTCCGCCGAAACAGTGAGCGGTCATACTCTGAAGCATTTTCTAGCGGGCGGAGGCTGCTTTGCGATTCTTGCCGCACTGAAATGGAGGCATCCCACACCGCATTAGTCCTTAGTGACTTTACAAGTCGGCTCTGAATACACTAACCTGACCGCACAAACCTACTTGTCCCATTTGAATCTCCGGGTTCAATTTAGAAGATTATGAGTTCAAGGGGAGAACCGAAAACCGGCTTGCATCGCCGAGATTTCCTGAAATCTCTGGCCGTGACATCGCTCTTCACAGTGGGTGGCCAGGGAGGTTTCCATTCCCTTGTCGTTCAGGACCGGCCATTTGAGTTTCTCGTAGTTGGCGACTCGCTCGTTTGGGGTCAAGGTCTCGAGGAGAAGGACAAGTTTTATTCACATACTGCAGAATGGCTGCGAAAGGACATATTCGCCGGCCGCCGGAATGTGAATGTGAAAGTCAAAGCGCATTCAGGAGCAACCATACGCTTTGACCCAAAGGAAGCCGCAAAATACCGGGCCGCGGGCAAGGACGAATCGTTTCCGTATAAAGGTGAAGTAAACGCGTCGACGCCATCGATGTGGAAGCAGGTTGAGACCGCTGCGGCCGAGCACCGAGCCGGTGGACACGAACGCGGTGCGGATCTGGTGATGCTCACTGCAGGAATTACCGATATCGCAGTAGAGGCGGTGCTCGATCCATTTGGTGACATTAAAAAATTTCCACCACAGATCGAGGAGGTTTGCCTGCGTCGGGTCGGCACTCTCTTGGAGCACATTTCCGCTTATAACCCGGACGCCCGTATCGTCGTAGTTGGTTACTATCCGATATTGTCTGAGCATTCGTCACGCAGCAAGGTCTTCAATGGATGGCTTGAGACACTGAATGTGCCGGGATGGCTTCAGGGCGCGGTCAATAATCCCGTTTTGCGTCCGTTGATCTTTGGCCGACTTTTTAAGAAAGCGATCAAACGGTCGCGAGTTTGGGTTGCTGAATCCGACCGGAATCTGCTGGCCGCTGTCGCGAACCACAACTCTAAGGTTGGCAGAGAACAGGCCATCTTCATTAAGGCTCCACTTACTGAGGAACATGTCGCTGAAGCCAAGAATACAATGCTCTTCCGTATGAGAAAGGACGGAACCGTTGAGGATCCGCTTTACTCCGAGCGAAAGGCCGATTGCAAGATCGCATTCGACGAGCTTGAGCGAACGACGGGCATCAAATACTCACCAAAACGCTGCTCTTACGCAGCTGTAGGCCATCCAAATCAGGCCGGCGCCCGACTCTACGCAGACGCTATAGCAACCCGACTACGGTCCGTGTTTTCCCAATAATTCAACTAGTCAGGACCTTATCAATGCTCCGAGCCTCAACGGAATGTCCTTGCATCTAATGTAACGTGCCTGTCAGAATAATAAGTTTGACGTTATGAAGATAGCGGTGGCAATGAGCGGCGGTGTCGACAGTTCGGCTGCGGCCGCGTTATTAAAGGAGCAGGGTCACGAACTCGTTGGCTTCACGATGCAGCTGTGGAATCAGCGCCGGGGCATCAGCACCGACGAGAACGGCGACCCTTTGCCGTCTCGCTGCTGCTCGCTCGATGACGTTTATGACGCACGGCGAGTCGCCGAGTCGCTCGGGTTTCCTTTCTATGTACTTAATCTCGAAAAAGATTTCGAACGCGACGTCGTCGAGCCGTTCGTCGCGAGCTATCTGAGCGGCGAGACGCCAATACCGTGTGTCGCGTGCAATTCCAGGTTGAAGTTCGCTTCGCTCGATCGCATGGCAGTATCTCTTGGCTGCGACAAGGTCGCGACCGGCCACTACGCCCGGGTGATCTACGACGAGGCCGCCGATCGATATCGGTTGTTCCGCTCGACCAATCATTGGAAGGACCAGAGCTACTTTCTCTGGGAACTTAACCAGGAACAGCTTTCTCGATCATACTTTCCGCTCGGCGAGATGGAAAAAGAAGAGGTGCGCGACATCGCACGCGGTGCCAATCTCTATACCGCTGAGAAGCAGGAATCGCAGGAGATCTGTTTTGTGCCTGACGGCAAGTACAGCGAGTTCATTGACCGCTATCTCGAACATGAGGGACGCGCGGCAGACATGCCCGAGGGCGGTGAGATCATTAGTACGGCCGGCGAGAAAATGGGTGAGCACACCGGTATTCACCGATACACGATCGGTCAACGGCGAGGCCTCGGCATCGCACACGAAAAGCCGCTCTATGTTGTTCAGATCGAGCGTGCCCGAAATCAGATCATCGTCGGTGAGGAAAATGAGCTTGAGGCAGTCGAGTTTGTCGCGAAAGGCGTGAATTGGGTCGCGTTTGATACGCCGTCCGAGCCGGTGCGTGCCCATGTGAAGATACGCTACCGTCACGACCCGTCACCGGCGACCATCCACGCTCTGCCAGACGCGCATGCACGGATCGTTTTTGACGAGCCGCAGCGGGCGATCACGCCGGGCCAAGCGACGATCTTTTATGACGGCGACGAAGTTGTCGGCGGCGGCTGGATTATCAAAGAATAGAAAGGACCTATATGACAAAATCAAAGAAAAGGCCGAGCAAATCTGCCAAGGCCGCGAAAAAGATCGTGAGCGACTCAAAACTGTTGACTGCGAAATCAGAGCGGGACATCCAGACCGGCTCGGAGTTCAAGGCATCGGTCGTGTCACCGCGAACGAGCGAAGCGATCAAACCGCGTCCCGATAAAAAGCGCGGATAACGCCTTCTTAAATGAAGAAATCAGATCTTCGAAAGATCTATCTTGAAAAGCGCGCGTTGCTCTCGGTTGCCGAGGTTGCGGCGGCGAGCGGTCAGATAGCGGACCGTTTCTTTGAAAACATCGATCTCACCGGCATTGCTAAGGTGCACACGTTCATCAGGATCGCGAAATTCAACGAGATCGACACCTCGATGATCTATTACAGGCTTTGGCGTGACTTCGCCGGTATCGCGACCATCGCTCCTAGGACGGATCTTGCGACCGGTACGATTGGGAGCGTGGTATTTGACGAGGCGACCGAGTGGAACGAGAACAGCTGGGGAATTCGCGAACCGGCGAGCAGCGAGGCGGTCGAGCCGGACGAGATCGATCTTGTGATCGTGCCGCTGCTTTGCTTTGAGAGGGGCGGTCATCGCGTCGGCTACGGCAAGGGAATGTACGACCGCTTTTTGGCCCGGTGTCGGTCCGATTGCGTAAAGGTGGGATTGAGTTTCTTCCCACCGGTCGAGGTCATCGAGGATGTAGATGTTTCGGATATTGCCATCGATCTATGTATAACACCGACCGCGGTCTTCCGCCCGAAGGCTGATTCGAAGGAATAGGGTCGGTCGTAATGTGATCTTTGACAATGCCGTTGATGGCAAAGAATGGCGAGCAGGCCCGCCTCTTTTATCCCGCTAACATTGATCTTAAACGGAGGCAGCGTCGGCAGATTCCTCTTCGTCATCGTCTATCAACTCGAGCTCGTCACTTTCCGAGTCCATGACCAGCGAGGTTTGCTGCGGCTGTTGATATTGCGATGTTTGGGCCGCGGTCTCGGCGGCAACGGCCTCTTCTTCCTGGACCTCGCGGGCTTTCAGCATGTTGCAGCTGCCCTCGAGAATTGCGCCTTCCTCGACGATGAGCCGCGGGCTGTGAATATTGCCCATGACGCGAGCGGTGCGGCCGAGTTGGAGTTTTTCACTGGCAAATATATCCCCATTCACGGTTCCATTAATCATGGCGGCGGCAACTGAAACGTTCGCATCAACTTGGCCATTCGTTCCGATTATGAGTGTTCCGGATTCAGATGAAACTGTTCCGATCAGATGGCCGTCAACGCGAAGCATCGCATGAAACTCGGTCTCGCCGGTCAGCGTTGTGCCATGGCCGACAAATCCGCTCAGTCGCCCTTCCTTGATATCGCGTGCCATTGAGTCGCTCTCGGATATTGCGCGCGACGAGGCGGCCGGCTGTGGCTCGCTGGCGTAATTATAGCCCGTCGTCTGAGCCGGTTCCGGCGTGGTGGCGTCATCGCGATTGCCGCGTCCCATTCTGATCATTGTGTATTACCTCGCAAAAGAAATTATGTCCCAAGATGCACGCGCGGCGGTTGACCGCCGGAAGATCCGCCTCGTCGGCAACCGCCCAACGCGACCAGCCAAGCCCACAAGTGCCTCATCTTTCCTATCAAATAGATAATAGGTCACTTATTTCGGCGTGTCTAGTGATTTTTTGAGGTTGTAAAAAGCGGCCCAAAGTGGCAGAATTCATAGCTTTCGGAGGCGCGCTAAAAAAATTGCAGGCTGAGACCAAAACCAAGACCAAATTGCTCAAGAAGATGGGCCGCGCGATCGAGGATTTCTCGATGATCGCGGAGGGCGATCGTGTAATGGTCTGTCTCTCGGGCGGCAAGGACAGCTACACGCTGCTCGATCTGCTGCTGGACGTGCAGCGGCGTGCGCCGGTTAAATTTGAGATCGTCGCGGTCAATCTCGACCAGAAGCAG
>CAYSMU010000234.1:0-5478 GCA_964432145.1 uncultured Chloracidobacterium sp. | reverse complement strand
AAGATCTTCTCAATAATTTTGTCGATCCTTGACATATTCAACAGCTCTTATTTTCCCATCAACCTCGACTAACCGGCAAAGCGGCATCTCGATGTCATGGTAAAAATGGCAGATCCAGTTCTCTTCGAGAGCCCGAGGCAGGATGCGTTTCTTGAATTCGAGTGTTTCCGTCGGGAAAAGGTCGTAGCTCATTATCCACGGCAGCGGCAGATGGTGACGCGTCGGCAGCATATCGAAAAAGCCGAAGAGCGTCTCGCCGCCGCGAGACAGTTTCACGGTCTGCATCGTCTCGGTGTGTCCGCGGACCTGTTCGACGACGAGGCCTTCGAGGGGTTGATACACGTCGGGCACAAGCTCGAGCTGTTTAGAATCGATCAGCGGCTGCCAGTTCTCTGATAGATAGCTTGCACGGTCGCGTTCGTGCGGTGATTCGGCGTGCTGGAATTCGCTTTTTGAAACGAGATACCGCGCATTAGGAAATTGAACACATGCCGGGAACGCAGGCGACTCGCCTGCATCATCGCGAAGCGATGAAACACTGTGACGGGCAGATGATCCGTCGAGAGTTCGCACTTCGTGCTCATGCAGGCGAGTCGCTTGCGGTCCGGGCAAAATGGTGTTTCCGCCTGCGTGGTCGAAATGCAGGTGTGTGTTAATTATGATATCGATGTCATCCGGACCACAACCCGCGATCTCGCGAAGTGATTCCGCGAACGGCCGTTTTCGCCCGATGCCGTAGATCGTCGTCTGCTTCGGCGTCCATTTCTCGCCCATGCCGGTCTCGATCAGAATTTTCTGTTTGCCGGTATCGATGAAGAGGCAGTTTGTCTGAAGGCGAATTCGATTTAGCTCGTCGGGCGGACAAACCCGCTCCCAAATGACGCGAGGGACGACACCGAACATCGCCCCTCCGTCTAATTTGAATTCCGTGTCGGGAATGATCTCGACACGGTAATCGCCAATCTGCATGGTAAACAGTGAACTGTAAACAGTAACAGGAAAGAAGACTGCCACCTGTTACTGTTTACCTTTATCTCGTCACTTCTTCTTTGCTTCCGGCTTTTTCGCGTCCGGTTTCTTCTCGTCCGGTTTGGCGTTCGGAGCTTCGTCTCCCGGAGGGGCCATTTGCGGAGGCATCTGCTTCTGGCGCATCTGCTGGATCTGCTCGTCCGTCACCTCAGGAATATCAAAATCCGCGGGGACGCTGACATTATTGCTGGCTACGATCTCATCAATGAGCTTCTTTTCCTTGTCGGTCTCGAGCTTATTCCTGACAAAGTCCTTGACCGGCATCTCGCGGGCAGTCGGATTGTCGGGATCCTTGACGCCGGTCGAGATCAGGATGTGACGAACGTCGTAGGTCTCGCCTTCGGCACCAGCCTTTTTCTCCAGTTTGCGTTCGAGCTTAACGATATGAAAGCCGAAGTCGGTCTCGACCAATTCAGGTGAAACCTGTCCGGGTTCGAGCGCGAGTGCTGCAGCCTCGAACGGAGCGACCATCCGGCCCTTGGGAACATCAGCGTAAATACCGCCTTTGCCCGCACCGTCAGGGCCTTTGTTGCCAGGATCTTCTGAGAACTCATTAGCAAGAGCGGCGAAATCTTCGCCTGCCTTAGCACGGTCAAGTATCCCCTGAGCCTTGGCCCGTTTCTGTGCGGGGTCGAGTTCCGGATGAGCGGCAATGTATTGATCTATTTCTTCGTCGGTGACTTTGGTCTTTTCCGTAGCCTTTTCGGAGTAGATCCGGGCAAGGAACTGTGCCTGCTGCAGCTTTACCTGAAGATTGGCCTTTTCGACAAACTCTTTCGAGAGCTCGCCCGACTTCGCCTTCTGGTCATATTCAGCCTTGTAGATACGGATCTTCGCAAATACGTCGCGGGCCTGGGTGCGTTCCTCGTCGCTTACCTGTCGATCGCCCGCCTCGGGGTTGCCGCGTTTCATGATCTCGAGTTTAGCGTTGAGAAAATCGTTGAACTGGTCCTCAGGACTGCGGGTGTCGACCGGGCCGCCAAGGCCGATACGGTCAAGGAATCCTTTTTCAGGGGCCGGAGTACCGTTTTCCCAAAATGCCTTGACCTGGTCCTCCGAAATGAAACCAAAAGGCGGCATCGGGCCCTTATCCTTATTGATCTCTTTGTCGTAGTTGACCGCGAGGATCTCGTGGCGGATATTCTCGAGTTCCTGTTTGTTCGACGGTTCGTTGGCCAGGCCTTCGCGTTGGGCCTGGCTCGCGAATGCGAGCAACTGCTTCAGATTCTCGATCTGTGTCTTTTTCATCTCCGGATCCTCTTTTAAACGCTTAAGGATCATCGGATTTGATTTCGACACATCGGCGAGCAGCATTTCGATCTCGGCCTTGGAGATCGAGTTGAACGATTCGCTGACTGCGTGGCCCCCGACCTTATTTTTCCAAATAACAAGGCCGACGCCGATCGCAAGTATAGCGACGACAAGAATAATTCCTTTAGTTAAATTGCTCAATTTCTGAGTCCTCTCTTACAAAAGCTAGATATTTGCCAAACGGCTATCATAGCAGAAGCCGCCAAAATCAACTAGCGAATAGCTGTCACCGGACAGTCTGAACGAGCTCGAGAAGGACGCCGTTCGTCGAGGACGGGTGGACGAACGCCACGAGGGATCCCTCGGCCCCGACCCGAGGACTCTCGTCGATCAGGCGCATTCCTCGGGCCTTCATTTTTTCGAGAGCGGCCACGATATCGTCGACCTCGACAGCGATGTGATGAATGCCGCCGCCGCGTTTATCGAGGAAATTAGAGATCGGCGAGTCATCGCTCGTCGGTTCGAGCAATTCGATACGGCTCTCGCCGATCGGCAGCATCGCGACGCGGACCTTTTGATCCTCGACGACCTCGGTGTGGACGTTCTCGATGCCGAGAGCGTCGGACCAGAACGCGAGTGCCTCCTCAATGTTTTTTGTAGCAATGCCTAAATGGTTTATTTTCATTTAATTAGCTGTTCTACCGCGGAATAAGGATCGGTCTCTTTGCTTGCGACCTCGCCCGCGAGGGTGTCGAGTTTTTCACTGGTGCCATTGCGTTTGAGCAGTTCGGCCAACAGCCGTTCACGAAGCAGTTCCGTCAGCCGCCACCGGGCGATCGCTCGACGCCGGTCATGTGCGTGAGAATCGCTCACCTGAAAGTTCAAATAGCTTGTGATAGCTGCCGAAAGGTCCTCAATGCCTTTACTCTCGGTCGCAATGGTCTTAACGATCGGCGGATTCCACATATCCGGCCGATGGGCCAGCGAAAGCAGGGCTTCGAGCTCTTTTTGAGTGCGAAGAACGCCTTCGCGATCGGCCTTGTTTATGACAAAAACGTCGCCGATCTCCATAATTCCGGCCTTTATCGCCTGAATGTCGTCGCCCATTCCGGGCACGAGGACGACGACCGATACGTCGGCCGTCTTGACGATCTCCACCTCGTCCTGGCCGACCCCGACCGTTTCAACGATCACTTTGTCGAAGCCCGCGGCGTCCAATATCGCGACGGCGTCGACCGTTGCTCGCGAAAGTCCGCCGAGATTGCCGCGAGTCGCCATTGAGCGGATGAAGACGTTTTTGTCGAGCCCGAGCGTCGCCATTCGAATGCGATCACCCAGGATCGCTCCTCCGGAAAACGGCGAGGACGGGTCGATGCAGACGATCCCGACCTTGTTTCCCTGATCTTTGTAATGGAGTGCCAGTTTGTCGACGAGCGATGATTTTCCCGCACCGGGAGCACCCGTAATGCCGATCACCGTCGCCTTTCCCGTATGTGGAAAGACGGATCTCATCAGATCAGCGGCACGGTCACCGCCATTCTCGACGAGCGTAATGGCTCGGGCTATGAACCGTGCTTCGCCGGCAAGTAGTTTTTGTACGAGTTCTGTATCCATCAAAACGAAATCTCATTTTCGCATCACAGCCAAAGAAAACAAAAAAGGCGGACTGCTTAGCCCGCCATTTTGCATTTTGCATTTTGAATTGGCTCTACATCTGCCCTTCGTCAGCCGAAGGTCCGTAGATCGAAGGGACCGGAATGTCGTTTAGGCGCAGATACACCGATAGCTGGCCGCGGTGGTGGATGATGTGATTCATGACGAAGGTGCGCATAACGGCGACCTTTGGCATGGTGAAATAGACGGTCTCGCCGTTTCGCATTGTCCAGTCGGTCAGAAACGTCTCGTCCGAGGTCTCCGATAGAACTGCCTTCGCCTTGGCAATGTGATCGTCATAGAACGCAAGCAGCTCATCGCAAGTTTTTGGCTCGAACGGCTTGTAATCCATGGTCGAGAAATCGAGGACGTCGCTCTTGAGCGTTGCCTTTGTCCAGCCGAACATCTCAGCGACGTGAACCGCAAGACGGCCCATTGTCATCGATTTTTCGTGCGGTTTCCAATCAAATTTGTCCGCCGGAACACGCTCGAGGACCTGGCGGGTAACCTTAGCCTCATTCTCCAATTCTCCCAAAAACGCCGACGCCAAACGGCCGGTGCTTGTACCTGTTGAACTCATAAGTTTACTCCTTTATTTTGATATGTCCGAAAACAGAATACGATTATAGCACGACGTTGCACCAATGCAACATCTTGTGCACTTTATCATTTATTATTTAACCCTCATCCTTGCCACAATCTCACGAAAACGCTCGTCGTTTCGGAGCCCGGCGAATCGAGGTTCAACGTTTATCCAGACCATACGCTCTTCATGCTGGTCAAAACATTTCTGAAGGGCGGCGATGGCGTCATCGACCCTGCCTATTTCGGAATAGTTCATCGCGAGCGAGTAAAGAGCTTTGCTGTCGGTCAGGGCGAGCTCCTCGAGCTTGGTTAAAGCCTCACGAGATCTATCCGTTTGGCCCAGTTTATCCGCTGCCGCTGCGAGCAACGAAAGCAAGGCAAAATTATTCAGCCTTGCGTTCCTGGCGAGTGCCTCATCGCACAATTGAGCGACCCGCTGATATTCGCCCTTATGATACAGACTTGTCGCTAAGGCCCGTCCCGCAAAGGAATTGTCTTTATTTTCACGCCAAAGGCGTTCGGATAGACGAAGAGCTTCATCATATTCGCCACGGCTCTCGAGCACGACAAACCGACCCGAGACCATCATGTCAGACACGGGATCGAGGTCGGATGCCTTGAGTATCTCGGCGAGTGCCGCGTCGGGCTTGCCAAGCGCGATCAAAACACGCGAAAGCCTGTAATGTGTGAGGGCGATCTCTGGTTTTAGTTCTGCGGACCGCTCCAGGTCGGTCTCTGCTCCTTCGAAATCCCAATCGGCCTGATGTTTCAACCAGCCGTTGATCGAAAGAGCCTCGGCGAGGCCGGCGTCCAAAGTGAGGGCCTTTTGCGCAGCGACTTTCGCCTTCGCGTAATATTCGTGAGATCTTTCGCGGGTGGCGCGAGCAGCTGTCGACGCAAATCCTTCGGCCAGTCCGACGTGGGCCAAAACAAATGTCGGATCGATAGTCACCGAGCGCT
>CAYSMU010000233.1:0-5567 GCA_964432145.1 uncultured Chloracidobacterium sp. | reverse complement strand
GACTGGTATACGGTCGGCGGCGGCGACGGCTTTTATGCTCAGCCGGATCCGAACGATCCTGACATCGTCTATGGCGAATCGCAGGACGGAAATCTGTTCCGCAGAAACGTGCGGACAGGCGAGAACAAGCAGATACGTCCTCGTGAGGCCGATGGCGAAAGCCGCTATCGATTTCAGTGGAATTCGCCGATCATGCCGTCTTCTCACGAGAAGAATCTTATCTACTACGCCGCAAACTTCGTGTTTCGCTCACCCGATCGCGGCGACAACTGGACAAAGATCAGTCCTGACCTGACCACGAACGCCGATCGAAATACACTCCCTATCATGGGCAAGGTTCCCGATCGAAATACTCGCTCGCGGCACGACGGTGTCCAACAGTATCCGACCATCTCGACGATCTCTGAATCTCCGTTGAACAAGAACGTATTGTGGGCAGGCACCGACGACGGCAACCTGCAGGTCACCCGCGACGGCCAGACATGGAAAAATGTCGTGGACAAGGTGCCTGGCGTGCCGAAAGGAACATATGTCAGCCGCGTTGTCGCCTCACGCGCCGGCGAAGGCTCAGCTTTTGTAACATTCGACGGCCACCGAATGGGCGATTTCAAAGTGTACGTTTTCGCTACGAGCGATTTCGGAGAGACGTGGAAGTCGATCGCCTCAAACCTGCCGCAGAACAACGGAATCGTCAGCGTGATCCGCGAACATCCGCGAAACACGAACCTTCTATTTGTTGGTACGGAATTCGGCCTGTTCGCATCGACCGATCGCGGCGGAAACTGGATGCAGATGAAACTTAACCTGCCCACGGTTCCCGTTGACGACATCCTTATCCACCCTCGCGATAACGACCTTATCCTGGCGACACACGGGCGGTCATTCTGGATCCTCGACGACATCACCTCGCTCGAGCAGCTTACCGACGCTACGCTGAATAGTGACGTCCATTTATTCGACCCGCGTCAGGCTGTGATGTGGCGTACGTGGAGCAATAAACCGATCACCTCGGATAAGGTATTTAACGGCCAGAATCCGCCAAATGGCGCGGCGATCCAGTTTTACGTGAAGGACGGCCTTGCCGACCGGCAGGTCATGACTATCACGATCCAGGATGCTGCCGGGCAGACTCTGCGTACACAGAACTGTACGCGTCCACAGCCCGCACCAACTCCTGGTGCCGGCGGGCCGGGAGGCGGTCCCGGAGGCGGCTTCGGCGGCGGTGGCGGCGGAGGCGGCCAGTTCGGCGGATTTGGCGGCGGTGGCGGCGCCCAGTGTATCGTGAACAAAGGCGTTAACCGCTGGGTTTGGGATATGCGTTATCGTCCGCCCGGTGCACCAGCGGCCGGTGGCGGCGGCTTCGGAGGCGGCGGCGGTGGTGGAGGCTTCGGCGGTGCCGGCCAGGGATTCCGCGTCGATCCCGGAACTTACACTATTAAGATCAAACTTGGTGACAAAGAGATCTCTAAGGCGATCCAGGTCATCGAGGATCCCCGCGTCGAATTCTCGGCGGAAGACAGAGCCAAGAAAAAGGCGGCTCTGCTGAAACTTTTGCCGATCGTTACACGTGGGCAAACTGCCGCCCAGCAGATCATTGCCCTTAGGACGAACGTCAATACGGCCCTCGAGGCATGGCGTCGGCCGGGTTCAGGCGTTCCGCAGAACATCCGAACCGCGGGCGAGGAGTTGCTCAAGAAGATCGACGCGGCATACGTCAATTGGGGCACACCGCCTTCAGCGGTCAGCAACATCAGCCAGGCTGGCCCGCCGCTGGTCGAGTTGCCGACGCCTCTAAGTCAGCGTGCCGCACAGCTAATGGGTGCGATCGAAGGCACATCAGGTGCTCCGACCACCTGGGAACTTGCTCAGATCGATATCCTTTCTGCCAAGATCCCGGCCGCCGCGGATGAGGTGAGGAAGCTCATTAACGAGGACCTCGCGGCTCTGAATGCCATGATGGTCGAGGCCAAGATCCCGTACATCCAGCCTCCACCGGGTGCCGGCGGCGGCGGTCCGGGCGGCGGCCGTCCTCCCGAGGAGATCGAAGAGCCGTAGTTTGGCGACTCCTTATTTACCGAACAGCCGGGAAGCTCCGAAAGGACTTTCCGGCCTTTTCATTCTTCACAACAGGCCGCGTCGCCGGTTTGGCTTTGGACTAGAGCGAACAAATGACAAAATGAACCAGTGCTGAAGATCGACGTTCATACTCACATACTGCCTCGGGATATTCCGAAGTGGAAAGACCGTTTTGGGTACGGCGGGTTTATTACGCTTGATCACTATAAGCCGTGCTGTGCCCGGATGATCCGTGACGACGGGGTTTCGTTTCGCGACATTGACGAGAATTGCTGGTCGCCGGAGAAGAGGATCGAGGAATGTGACGTTTCGGGCGTAAATGTTCAGGTGCTCTCGACCGTGCCGGTGATGTTCAACTACTGGGCAAAGCCGCAGGACGGAGCCGAAATAGCGAGGTTCCTGAACGACCATATCGCCGAGGTTGTCACGGAATTTCCGCTGAGGTTTGTCGGGCTCGGAACTGTTCCTATGCAGGAAACTGAGCTTGCCATCCGTGAGCTCGAACGCTGCAAAGATATCGGCCTTTCCGGCGTCCAGATCGGTACTAACGTCAATCAACTCAATCTCGGCGAACCGCAATTCTTTGAGTTTTTCGCGGCGTGCGAACGGCTCGGAATGGCTGTTTTTATCCATCCGTGGGACATGATGGGCGAGCAGGACATGCAAAAATACTGGCTGCCGTGGCTCGTCGGCATGCCGGCGGAGGTCTCGCGGGCGATCTGTTCGATGATCTTTTCGGGAACGCTGGAACGTCTGCCGAACTTACGTATTTGCTTTGCGCACGGGGGCGGTTCTTTTCCGGCGACCATCGGGCGTATAGAACATGGATTCAATGTTCGGCCCGATCTCTGCGCGGTCGATAATCCGCACAGCCCGCGAAAGTACCTGAGCAAGATGTACTTTGATTCACTCGTTCACGAGGCGGCAAAGCTCGATTACCTGATCAAACTTGTCGGCGCCGACCAGGTTATGCTCGGGACGGATTATCCTTTCCCACTTGGAGAACTCGAACCGGGAAAGCTGATCGGTTCGATGCCATATGACGACACGATCAAGGAACTGCTCTATCACGGAGCAGCATTGAATTGGCTCGGTATTGATGGAGCACGTTTTTTCGCTCGGTAATATAATGAAAAAGCTCGCCAAATTTCTGTTGGTCCTGATCGCCGTGCTTGCCCTCGCACTTACGGCATTTTGGTTCAGTCGGCCGGAGGATATCGTTTTTGACGATCTGAGATCCACGGTCCCGAATGCAGAGTTCAGCAAATTTGCGGATATCGGAGGCGTTCGGGTCCACTATCAGGAGAAAGGGTCAGGAACGCCTCTTATTCTGATCCACGGCTATTCATCGTCGGTTTATACCTGGAAAGATCAGTTCGATGCTCTCTCAAAGAAGTACCGAGTGATCGCCATTGATCTCAAAGGGTTCGGTTTCACGTCAAAGCCGGACGGGGACTATTCCAGACGTGCTCAGGGCGAATTGGTGTCGGCATTACTTGATCATTTGAAGATCGAAAAGGCTTGGCTCGCCGGAAATTCGATGGGCGGCGAAACAGCTCTGAATGTAGCCGTAAATCATCCTGAAAGGGTCCTCGGGCTCGTATTGATCGACAGTGCGGGAATTCAGGTGCAGGGCAGGACGAGTCTTGCCCCGGCGTATTTGCAGATTCCCGTGGTCGGTCGATTGCTGACTGCATTGGCGTTGACATCCGACACGCTTGTTCGCCAAGGGCTGCAAAAGAGCTATTTTGATGATTCAAGGATCACGGACGACCGTGTGGCGTATTACTATCAGCCGCTGAAGACCCGCGGTGGTCAGCTCGCTGCCACGCGGGCGCGCACGCAGTTTGGTGATTTTCCTATCGAGGACAAAGTGAATTCTATAAGTGTGCCGACCCTTATAATCTGGGGCGATCATGACGAACTTATCCCGCTCGAAGCTGGCAAGAAACTTAATTCTTTGATCCGCGGATCTAAACTCGTCGTTTTCGAAAATTGCGGCCACGTTCCGCAGGAAGAAATGCCCGATAGGGTTACCGCAGAGATCACGAACTTTATTCAATAAACTATGCAAGCAGAAGAGGTTAGATCAGACGCGTTGGCTTTAGCGGCCGAATTCGACGCAGCAGACCCGCTCGCGCACTTTCGCTCGCGGTTTCACGTTCCATTGGGGCCGGACGGAGCGGTGAAGCTCTATTTCACGGGCAATTCGCTTGGCCTGATGCCAAAGACGGCGCGTGCCTATGTCGATCAGGAACTGGATGACTGGGAACGCCTGGCTGTCGATGGGCATATTCACGCTCGTCACCCTTGGCTTCCGTATCACGAGTTCCTGACCGAACAAATGGCCCGTATCATCGGAGCTAAACCGCTCGAGACCGTTGTCATGAATTCGCTCACGGTCAATGTACATTTGCTGCTTGTCTCGTTTTATCGGCCAACCGCGGACCGGCACAAGATATTGATCGAGAAGGGAGCATTTCCGTCCGACCGGTATGCGGTCGAATCGCAGATAAAATTTCATGGCCTCGATCCGGCCAATTCGCTTATTGAGATCGCCCCGAGAGAGGGAGAATCAACCCTTAGGACCGAAGATATTGTTGAATTGATCGAACGCGAGGGCCCGTCAATTGCCACCGTTATGCTGGGAGGTGTGAATTATTACACGGGCCAGGCGTTTGAAATGCGTGAAATAACCGCCGCCGGACACAAGGCCGGGGCGATGGTCGGCTTTGACCTGGCGCATGCGGCGGGCAACCTCGATCTGAGAATGCACGATTGGGACGTGGATTTCGCCGCCTGGTGTTCTTACAAGTATCTGAACGGCGGCCCGGGAGCCGTTGCCGGGGCGTTTGTTCATGAGAGGCACGCTGATTGCCCTGAGTTAATTCGTTTCGCGGGCTGGTGGGGCCACGATAAGGCGACCCGTTTTCAAATGGGCCCTGAGTTTCGACAGCTTGCGGGTGCGGAAGGTTGGCAGATCTCGAATCCGCCGATCCTGCAGATGGCGGCCCTGAGAGCGTCGCTTGAGATATTTGAGGAAGCCGGGATGCCGGCACTGGTCGCAAAATCGAGAAAACTCACCGGTTTTCTTGAGAAGTTGATCCGAGAGATTCGCGACGATAGGATCTCGATAGTCACGCCGACTGAGCCGGAGCAACGGGGCTGTCAGCTTTCGATCCGCGTTAAGGGTGGCGACCGGTCGCTCCACGAACGTCTTGTGGCAAGCGGCGTTGAGGCAGATTGGCGTGAGCCGGACGTGATACGTATCGCCCCGGTGCCGTTGTACAACTCGTTCCTTGACGTCGCGAGATTTGCTGAGGTCCTTCGGGCACAGCTTGGCTAATGACATAGAAATTAACAAAATGATCCGGGCAATTATCAATGGAAAACATGGCGAGTTCTCGGATGGGATAACGGTCCTGGCCGCCACAAAACAGCTAGGATTCAATATTCCAACGCTCTGTAACGACGACAGGCTCAAGCCCGTC
>CAYSMU010000232.1:0-5585 GCA_964432145.1 uncultured Chloracidobacterium sp. | reverse complement strand
CGACCTCGATCCCAATTATGCTCTCGCGTATCAGGGGCTTGCGCTGGCATACAGATCGGCGCCAGCCTATGGGTCCCTATCGCCTCAGGAAGCGTTTCCGAAGTCACGCGAAGCCGCCCAGAAGGCCCTTTCGATCGACCCCGGGCTGAGTACGGCGTACGTTTCGCTTGCGTCCATCAAGGCGACCTACGACTGGGATTTTCCGGGAGCCGAGGCAGAATACAAACAGGCGATCCGATTGGCTCCGAACAACTCGGAAGCTCATTATTCGTACGGTAACTTTCTCATCGCGATGGGCCGCACTGACGAGGGGTTGGTCGAACTTCGAAATGCGCTTCAGATCGACCCGATCTCGCAAAATATACAGACAAATATCGGGTGGGCAATGTACATCGCAGGCGACTATGACGGGGCGGCAAATCAGATCCGCCAGGTGATCTCTCGCGACCCGACATTTGCCAGGGCGTATATGAACCTGGGCGAGGTTCTGCAGGAACAGGGAAAATTCGACGAGTCGATCGCGGCCTTTCAGAAGGCCCGGGACCTATCTAAAGACCCGCTTGCCGACATGGCACTCGGCCACGTTTACGCCGTATCAGGGCGACGTGCTGAGGCACAAAAGGTCGCTGTCGATCTGGAAGAGAAGGTCCGAAAGCAGGAAGTGTCTCCGTTCCTGCCTGCTGTCGTTTACGCCGGTCTAAATGAAAAAGACAAGGCCTTTTATTGGCTCGAAAGGGCATATCAGGAGCGTTCCAATTGGCTCACTCTGATTAAAGTGGGCCGACGCTTGAAAAATCTTCGCGGCGACCCAAGGTTTGACGATCTCTTAAGACGCGTCGGCTTCCCGACATAAGGAAAAGACGGCTGCGGCCTAGGGCCGCGGAGCACGCCCGTCTCGTCCGCCCTCTTCAGAGACTACAGGCAGCGGGTAGGTTCCTCGCGGACCGGTCACGATATGAGGTTTTATGAACTCACCGAAATGTCTCGGTTCGAGCAGATCCGGATGAGTGTCTTTTGTGATCGCATAGTCGTCTATACCGAACCTTGCCGATTCGACCGAGACAAAACCATCGTTCCACGTTGGCGACGCGCATAGCAGAGGGATCGAGTTTCCTGCCAGCGCCGAAAACTTTGTTCCTTTACGCTCGGTCACGAACTGGTTGAAACGTGCGATCTCCTCGGGCATCAATTCCTCGGCCGTTTTGAGGTTGTTATCAAAGGCGTCGTTTAGTTTCATCGAGTCGGCGCAGGGTACGCCGAGGTTCGGCGTTCCGAGCATCATCAGGTGCTTAACAACCGGAAAGCCGTCGGGCCAGACCTCTTGTTTGTGAACAAACAACCTCGCGACAAGGCCGCCCGTCGAGTGCGCGAGCATATCGACATGCCATGCATTATTCGATTGCTGCACGTTCTGGAGGTATTTCGCCAAATTATCTCCGTTGTCGAAGACAGACTTGTTCTTTTTCGCGGGAACGGGCTTTCCTTCCTGGTTGATCGTCCCCTGACGCGACACGTCTATTACGCGATATGCCTTCCATCCGTAACTGTGTGTCAGCGTCAGCAGATTTTGGTAGAGTTCGACGGTCTGAGGATTGGTCCAGATGCCTCCGACAATGACGAGCGGTTTCGGGCTCATCTTCAAGTTCTTGGTCATCTCGTCTTTTAGCTTGAAGTCCTCCCAGGCCTCGACCTTAACACGCTGCAGATATCGCGGGCGGCCGTCGTCAAACCACGCATAGCCCTGAGTATTCCACAAAACTTCAACCTCGCGTTCTTCTCCACCATTAAGGCGGATCGAAACGGACTCATGCAGCGGACGATCGGGCATTGAACCGTTCCACTGATCGCCCTTGTAGGTCTCCTTGAATGTGATCTCGGCGAATTTTGCCTCGCTCGAAAGATTGACGACGTTCGCCTTAACTTTGACCAGGTTTCCGTCGATCGTGCCGACCTGATCCGTGATATCGACCCAGTTGTCCCAAGTCGGGAATTTCATATGTTCGAAACGTACATCGGTTACTAACAGATCTTCCGGGCAGCGCGTGAATCGCCAAGTCGCCGTGTAGACGAATGTTCGAACCTGGCCCTTCCCGTCATCGCCCCATGATTTGCTGCCCTCGATCTCGTTCGGGTTTTTCGGATCAAGTTTCTCACCGCTGATCGAAATGCTCTCGCCATCGATCTTTGTCGGTTCATTATCGGACTTGTCATAGAGCAGATTGTTCTTTTCCTGGCAATGTCCGCTGCGTTTTACATGCTGCTCGCGTTTGTAAGTGCCGCGGGCATCAGGAAATTCCACGCTAAAACTATAGGTTCCGGCAGCCTCGTTCACAGAGAGATTGAACGAATCCGCCGGCCCTTCGGCCTTCGCTTCGGTAATTCGATTGTCTGTGCCCTCAATGATGAACCAATGGGCGGGCTTCCATGCACCACAGGAATCCCAGACACGCTCTTCGCCCCACTGTTTATCATCGTCGCTGAAATTGATCTTCGTGGTTACTGACGGAGATCGGGGGTCGGCCCCGTTAACGATCGCGCTTGCGTCATACCGGTAGTTTCGAGTGTTTATATGCTTGATGCGGTCGATGTCCTTGCGAATTCCGGGCTCGTCCGACGACATTGATTCGTTAAGCGTCTTTCGGAGCCGTACGACGCCTCGCCAGCCGCCCTGGCACGCCTGCTTGTTCCCCGATTTCGCCTGGGACGGTGCGGCCGCCGTGCCTCTGTGCTGACGAATACTCTTTTGGCTAAAAGCGCCTGCCGCCGAAAGTACAACACACGAGAAAACCAGCCACGATATTATCTCTTTGTAAATTCTTCGGATCATCTCAATCCACCTCGATATGTAAGGCGAGATCGATAGGCAAATGGTATCGTCGATCCTCGTTGCGAACTGCACTGATAGACACCTGCATCGGAAGCCAGGAAAAGCGAAATCGGCGAAGTTACTTTGGCAGTTGATGAAGGAAATTATGAGGTCGTAGTGAAAGGAAAGCTGTATGGTACATGAATGGTAACTTCGCCGTATGTCACGAACCAGGTTTTGGTCCGTTTTCCGCTTTCATAAGGTAATGCGGTAAATCGCCGAAAAAAGTATCAAAAAACGAAAAAAGAGCGGCGAGATGATCGCCGCTCTGATTCTCTGGGCAAGATTAGGTCATTCGCGCTCACGACGGTAACAGGTCTCGCCCTTTTCGTTTGTAAGGCAAATGTACAACTTATCGTATTCGTCGACTTTAGTCCGCAGCTCGTAAACCTCGGGATCGAGCGTATAGTTTCGTTCCTTGGTCGAACCGGGGCTACAGCTATTAGTGTTTCGCCAAAAATTCTTGGCGAGCGTCAAGGTCAACTGATTGCCGCTTAGCGAATATCGCCCTTGCTTGTCGTTAAATAAAGCTGTCGTGCAGCCATACATGGTCGATTGAAGATAGCCCGTGAACGCGAACCGGCCATCAGCCTTGAATTCGAATTTCAACGTGTTGCCGTTGCTGGGCGTCGTCGCTCCGGTGACGGTATTTCGATCGGCCATCATTGACATGCCTCCGGTACGCCACGTTCCAACCAGGTCAGATCTGGTTAGCTCCTCGGTTTGAGCGAATCCCATAACGGCCGCCACCACTATCACAAAAAGTGCCAAAACGTAATCCCTTAGCATCATGATTTCCTCCTTATTTGCCGACCACGTCGAGGATCGCCTGCGCAGCCTGTTCGATGATCGCTGAAATGATGTCGTCGCCATCGGACTTTGCCTTTGCCTTTAACTGCTTTGCCAATGGTGAACTGTTGTCCACGGTCGACTGCAATTTGAGATCGAGTGTCAGTTCGTCCTTAGACTTGACGTTACCTGAAAGGGATGTTGCCGAGACGATGGCCTGCGAGGCAACCTGGCCGGCGATATTTCCGGCCACGCTGCCCGTTGCGCCGAGCATTCCGGAATTGCTAACGACCTGGCCGAGCATTTTACCAAAGCCAAATCCGCCTCCACCGCCTTTCTTGTGTGCTGCCGTTACCAGCAAAACATAGTCGCATTCCTTTTCCTTGGCTTCACCGGCCTGGGCGGCTGCGAGTTTTGCCTCGAGCGGAATGATCTCGACCTTAGTGCCTTTCAGATACTGTCCGAGCGTATTCTGGACCGCTGCCGAAAGGTCGTTCGCGGCTATCCCTTCTCCGACAGATGTGGTCCTTACCGCAACTCCGATGCGGACCGTGCCCGGTTTTTTGGCAGCCGCCGAAGCTGGGGCATCAGACTGTGGTGCCGACGCTCCGCGTATCCCTGATGTCATGCCTAAAGACGCCGTACCGGTGCTCGTGCTGCCGGTAATGCCCGCTATCGACGACGAGCCTGAGTTTCCGCCGTTGTAGCTAATTCCCGAGGAACTTCCACCATAATTAACACCTGAAGTGCTGCCCGTCGCGTACATCTGAGAGGCATCCTTAACCTCCCGATAATCTCCAGGAGCCTCGAAAAGAGCCTGGTCCAGGGTTGTTTTTGATAATTCGACTACCTCCTGGATCATCGAGAAGCTCTCTTTGCCAGCGGCATCGAATGACGTCATTTTCTGATAAACGGGGTAGCCGGACTTCGCCGTCCCGATAGTTTTGGGGACGATCTTGTCGGTGCAGCCGCCTTTCTTGCCGCCATTGTACGAACGGTAGGGATTATTTTGAGTGCAGGCGAGCCCGAATTCGGCATCGATCACCCACATGTCCATCTCCATTTTGCTTTTTGTCGGTGTACACGCGTCTGGGCTCGAATCGGTCTCAATTGTCTGGACGATGTGCCGGGCCGTGTAGCCAAACATCTGCCGGCGTTCGCCGGTGTCCTTTATCGTGGTGGTTACATACATCGTACCGCCCTTTGTTATCGGAGCTGCCGCACCGGGTTTGACTTCGGTGGGCTCACTCGCCGTTCCGTCATCATACAGGCTTACCACGTAGGTTTTAGTCTGCGGATTAAGTTGAAGGTCGCGGCCAAGATCGCACTGCGTTAGCGAGACCATTATTCCATTCATCATCTCGGTCCGCTGCCGTTTCCCCTTGATGTAAGTCGTATTTTCGGTCGTCTGCCCACTCATTGTCTGGCGGGTCTTTATTTTGACGTCGGCCATTACAGTTCCGGCCAGCGCGATTATTGCTGACAAAATATATATTGCTGTTCGTTTCATGATTATGTCTCCAAATGATCTATCGACCTGCCGGCGAAGCGCCGTCGATAGTTAAGGCGAGGTCAGGGCCGAAAAAGTATCAGCGGTTTTCAGGCATCCTGCTCTCAGAGCGAGAAAAGGGGGCGAGGGCTGAGCTTTCTGGTCTGGTCTGCTAATCTAACTAGGTGCTGATATTGGGTATCGAAAGCTCTTGCGACGAGACGGCCGCGGCGGTGGTACGCGACGGTAGTGAGATCCTATCGTCGGTTATCGCATCCCAGATAGAGATGCATAAGCCATGGGGCGGCGTCGTTCCCGAACTCGCATCCCGGGAACATCTCGAAAAGATCGACCCGATAGTCCGTGAGGCCCTGGACCGTGCCGAGGTCCAATTGAAAGATATTAATGCGATAGCGGTCACGCAGGGCCCGGGATTGATAG
>CAYSMU010000231.1:0-5586 GCA_964432145.1 uncultured Chloracidobacterium sp. | reverse complement strand
GGGTTCAAGGGCCTTGGCCCGGTTAGCGTTGGGCGACGTGCGAGCAATAGTTTCGTATTGTTTCTTGATCTTGACCGCCGTTTCCAATCTCTGCGCCTTCGACCTGGTCGGCTTCACGGCGGCAACGACCTTTTTCGCGGCCTTAGCAACATTACGGAACACAAAAACGCTGGCTCCGCCGGTAATACTGGAGATCAAACTAAACTGCGGCCTGACTTCAATCGGTACGAAAACGATCGCGGCGATGGTCGCTAACGAAAGTATCGGCCGGAAACTTGAAAATTTTGCGGGCATCGGTCTTCTCCGGATAACTGCAGATAATCGCTATGGCGATACTAAACCACGTTTTTGATGCGGAAACAACGGCAGAGCGTTGACCGGCGGCGCTAAATACTCCGTATCCCGGAATCGAAATAGCAGGCGGTGTCCTAAGGTTGGGGTGTCCGTTCTCAAAATTCTATGCTTTCTCGCCGTCTCTGCGGGAAATCCGCGTTTTATCCCGCAAAGGATCAAATTCGCTCAAAGGAACAGGACACCGTTCCGCAGCACCCGCAAGATCAGGACGTTGCCAAATAACAAGCTCTTCGTTCGATTCTTGTGCTTTCTCACGTGGTAATATAGATTTTAAAGTTACTAACAATGAAGAGTCTTAAGTGGCGATTAGAGGGTCCCGAACCGCAAATGCGGTATCGGTACGTCTGTCTGCCGCTTTTTGCTCATTACTTTACACAAAGGAGAGATTGCCGATCATGAAAGCATTCGCAACTGAGAACATCAGAAACATGGCTGTCATTGGACACGGCGACGCGGGTAAAACCCAACTCGTCAGTTCATTGCTCTATATCGCCGGAGCAGCACGCTGGGGAAAGGTCGATGAAGGAACGACCGTAACCGATTATGAAGAAGACTCGATAGAAAGAAAGGTTTCTCTCAATAACAATTTTGCCCACTTAGAATACAAAGATACTAAAGTAAATTTTATCGACACGCCCGGTTACGCGGCATTCGTCGCCCATGCCCGCCCAGCTCTGCGCGTGGCTGATTGTGCTCTCGTGGTCGTTGACGGCGTGCACGGCATTGAGGTACAGACCGAGAAGACATGGCAATACGCTAACGAATTCCTGCTGCCCCGGTTCATGGTCATTAACAAGATCGATAAGGAACACGCGGATTTCGGCCACGCTTTGGAGACGGCGACATCGAGTTTTGCTCGTTCGATCGTTCCCTTCACACTGCCGATCGGAGCCGAGGGCGATTTCAAGGGCGTCGTGGACGTTGTACATCAGAAAGCCTACGAATTTGACGCGAACGGAAAGGCGAAAGAGATCCCGATGCCCGAGAGCGGCCGCGACGTATTCGACCGCACGCGGGAAAGGCTCATCGAGATCGTTGCCGAGTCGGACGATGCTCTGATGGAAAAGTACTTTGACACCGGCACTCTGGAGGAAGACGAGATCTACCCGAATCTTGCTAAGGCCATTGCCAGCAGTAAGCTGTGCCCGGTCTATGCCGTCTCGGCGAATACCCTGGTCGGATTGTCGATATTGCTCGACCACATTGTCGAATTCGCTCCTAACCCCGCGACTCACGAAGCCGAGTTCGGATTTAAGGACAACGATATGACCGGCGATCGGGTCATGCGAAAGTACTCAAATGATGAACCGTTCTCGGCGTATGTATTTCGGACGATCGCCGACCCGTTCGCGGGCCGAATAAACGTCATGAAGGTGGTAAGCGGTAAGGTGACTTCTGACGCGACGGTTCAGAACAGTACGCGGGACACCTCCGAGCGGCTCGGGGCTCTCCACGTCATCTCGGGAAAGACGCTTGACAAAGTGCAGGAGGCCGCAACCGGTGACATCATTGCTGTTGTAAAACTTAAAGATACCCAGACCGGCGATACCTTGTGCGACAAGGCAAATCCGATAGTCTATCCGCCCGTCGAATACCCCGAGGCCGCGATCGCGTTCGCTATCGAACCGAAATCCCGAGCTGACGAAGACAAGATCTCAGTCGCCCTGCACCGGATACTCGAAGAGGATCCGTCGCTTCACTTCGACCGCGACCCTCAGACCAAGGAGTTCATACTTTCCGGCTCGGGCCAGCTTCATATTGAGACCGTCGTCAAAAAACTCGAGCAGCGTTATCATGTCGAGGTTACGCTCCATCCGCCCAAGGTTCCGTATAAGGAAACGATCACGGCGACGGCCGAGGTACAGGGCCGCCATAAGAAACAGTCGGGCGGACGAGGGCAGTTTGGCGACTGTAAGGTCATCTTTGAACCACTCGAACGCGGAGCCGGTTTCGAATGGGTCGATAAGATCTTTGGCGGGGCCGTACCGCAGAATTTTCGCCCCGCTATCGAAAAAGGCATCATCGAGGCAGCCGCGAGCGGCGCTGTCGCAGGATATCCTCTCGTCGATTTTAAGGTCACTTTGATCGACGGCAGTTACCACACTGTGGACAGCGACGAACATTCATTTCGAGCAGCGGGCCGCAAGGCGTTTCGCGCGGCCATGGAAAAAACAAGGCCGACGCTGCTTGAGCCGATCATGGACGTTGAGGTCTTTACACCTCAGGAGGTTTCGGGCGACATTATGGGCGACCTCAACAGCCGTCGCGGCCGAGTCGCCGGCATGGAGATGCGCGGCAAACAACAGGTGATCAAAGCCAAGGTACCGCTCTCTGAAATGCTCGATTATCAGTCCAAGCTCAACTCCGTTACGCAGGCACGCGGTTCTTACCATATGCAGTTTTCGCATTACGATCCGCTGCCGCACAACCTCGCCGACAAGGTGATCGACGAGGCCGTCGCGTCGGGCCGCGTCAGAGCTCACGAAGAGGACGAATAGGGCCCTTTACGTTGGACATGGCCCGGGACAGAAAACTCTCGGGCCGTTTGTTCCGTAATAGGTTCCGACAATGCCTATTTTTGTTTCAGATCCGCGTTTATCGCGGAAATAGTTTTAGGAGTACGTATGAAAAGACATCTTATCTCTTGTATCTCGATCGCGTGTTTAGTGACCGCGGTTGCCCTCACCGCGATCGCGCAGGTCCGCCCGCCGGTGCCTCGTGCGAGCCAAAAGGCGAGTATTTCGCAGACCGTCGGCACAACCGACATTTCGATCACGTACAGCCGCCCCGCCGTTAAGGGCCGAAAGGTTTACGGCGATTGGCCTACCGCGGTCGCGGGTGAAGCCACTCTCGACAACGGCAACTCGCGTCCTAAGGACGCTCCTCTGGTGCCATGGGGACACGTTTGGCGGGCCGGAGCAAACGAAGCGACCCTGTTCGTAACCGCGGATGACGTATTGATCAACGGCCAGTTGCTGGCAGCCGGGAAATACAGTTTTCACACTATCCCAGGCAAGGATGAGTGGACGCTGATCTTTAATAAGGATGACGGCCAATGGGGCAGTTTTTCCTACGATGCAAAGAAGGATGCCCTTCGCGTGAAAACTAAGCCCGAGTGGGTGGCTGACTCTAAAGAGTTCCTGACTTTTGGTTTTGACAATGTTGGAGACACCTCTGCTACCGCCTACCTTCGTTGGGAGAAGGCAAAGGTCCCTTTCACGGTCGAGGTCAAGGACGTCGTCGGTTCTACAATGAAGAGACTCGAAGCATTTGTCGCCGGTGCCAAAGCCGACGATCCGAGCCCGGCCCTTAACGCGGCAAACTACGCCAAGGCAAACAAACAGGCCGAGGCGGCCACCAAATGGTATGATGCGGCGCTCAGGGCGAGCGACGAGCAGATCAAGGCCAAGGCCAATTTTGCCAATCTCGGACGCCGTGCGAATATCCTCGTCGCGGCCGGCAGGATGCAGGAGGCACTCGCCGCCGCCGAAAAGGCGGTCGAAGTCGGGAAGGCCGAAAAGGCCGACACCTCAGCCCTCGAAAAAAGGATCGCGGACATAAAGGCCGGAAAGCAATAGCAAGGTTTTTCGGTCGGCCAATAATTAAAGGCACGAAAGGGATGACGATTCCCTTTCGTGCCTTTTTAGCTTTCCTTCCCGACTATCAGGCCTTTTTGTGGCACATCATGCACTGGGCCTGAACCGGCCCCTTTGAGGCGGGCGTCGTCTTTCGCACCTCTGTATGACAGCCTATGCAGTTCCGGTGGATCGCATTTTGGTTATTAAGCGACATCAACGCCGTGCTTCCCTCGTGTTTGACCTCGGGGATCGCCGGCAGCAGTTTAGGCTTCTCACCCGCTTTCGAGTGGCAATCTCGACAGGCAGCGACACCGGCGCCCTTAGCATCCTTTGCGAATAGCTCGGCGGTCAGCGTCGTCGTACGGTCGGCCGGCCAGGCCGTCTTGAGCGGCGGATGTTTTGCGATCTCCGCAGCCGGCTGGGCCGTATGGTGGCACGAGATGCAGGCGATCGGAGATCCCGGCGTGATATTGTATGCACCGCCATTGTGCTTTACGTGGTTAAACGCGACGGCACCGAGCTTTGCATCCTTTCCGAGCGTAATGACCTCCGGCATCTTGGGTTCATCCGCTTGCTGAGCATGAGTGCGGACCCCGGGGCTGTCAATTGTGAGTAGTACGGCTCCAATGGCGATCAGAAGCGCCGCAGCGAACAAAAATGTGACCTTCCTCATTGAAATTCCTCCCTGTGATTTAGATGCCTGTATTCTAGCCGAGGTTCAATCCTATTGGAGTGACCCGCGTCACATTCGCCGGGCGATCTATTGCAAAACGGCGAATCTGTCCCACGCCGCCTTTGCAATGGCCGCAATGACCGCTTCGCGCGTCTTCTCGTCCGCCGCTGAGTCTGAAACAAAGACGGCAATTGCAATTCGTCGATCCGCCGTATAAATGAATCCGATATCGTTGGTTGCCGCGGTTATCCCATTCTGAGTGCCGGATGTACCGGTCTTATGTGCGACGACTCGGAATGGCCCCGATAACGGCAATCGGCCTTTGAGTCTTTTCGCACCGGGCGTTGATTCCATCATCATTTGCAGGACCAACTGGCTTTCGGTCAGTTCCTGGTCAAGGTTTGGGGGTTTCCACCCGTTTGCGCTTGCATCAAGCCATCGCAATAACTCGACCGCGGCCAGAGGAGTGGCCCAATTCTCATATTGCGTCTGCCAGTCCTGCCCGATCTCTTTTTCGGTATTTACCACTTTTAGGTCCTGAACCCCGATCTGCGAAAGATACGATTGGATCTCGTCCGCTCCGCCTGCGACCCGCATCAGAACGTCACTCGCCGTGCCGTCAGATTCGACCAGCGCCAGTCTGATAAGCTCGCGTATGGTAAACTCGCCCCCGTTTGGATTCCCGTCACGGAGCGGCGAACGCTGGCCGGCCCGGACCATGTCCTCTTTGGTTACGCCGATCTTCTCGTCAAGGTCGAGTTTACCGAGCCGCACCTGTTCAATAACGGCCATTGCGATAGGCAGTTTGTAGACGCTCTGCATCGGAAACTGCTGATCGGCGTTCAGCAGAGCCGCTTTCCCGGTCTCGAGCACAACCGCTGCCACGCCGACTTTTCCTTTCGCGGCTTCCGCGATCTTTGCGAACTGAGCTTCGAGTTCAGCGTCTCGCTCTAGTTCTAGCTTGGCGAGGGGCGTTGCCGC
>CAYSMU010000230.1:0-5592 GCA_964432145.1 uncultured Chloracidobacterium sp. | reverse complement strand
TGACGCGAGTAGAGGTCCTGGTTGGCGTAGGTCTGACCGTTAACAATGATCGAGCCAGGCGAACCGCCAAAGCTTGCCGTGCCGAAAGGAATAACACCATCGCGTATGATCGGGTTCCAAAGGAACGTGGTCGCGAGGCGAAGCGTGTTGGTCGGCGAAGCATCGAGACGAGCAAATGCATACTCGTAGCGATCGGTTGCCGAGTAATTCTGAACGTTGGTCACCGTACGGGCAGCGGCGGTGCCGAGCGGCGTAGCCGAAGCGTTGGTGTAGAACGTCGTGGTCTGGTCAAAATTGAAGACCTGCGGTGTGTAGCTCGCCGAGAACCAGAGTCTGTCCTTCACGATCGGACCGTTGAGGTTTGCGGTCGGAAGGAAAGCCGAGTTACGGGTCTTCGCAGGGGTAAAGTATTCAGCTCTCTGAACAAAAGCAGCCCCGCTGCCATTGGTGAAGCGAAGCAGGGTCGGGCGCGAATCGCCGTTCAGCCTGTTCGTTACGAAATTAGCACCAAACTCACCCTTGAGATCGTTGCTGCCGCCCTTGGTAACGACGTTGATAACGCCGCCGGTAGCACCACCAAATTCAGCTTCGAATCCGCTGGACTTGATCTGCACTTCCTGGACGAACTGGGTCGGAATAGCGTTGTTGCCGTTCAGCGTACCGGTACGGAAGTTCGAAACTTCCTGACCGTCGATGATGAACACGTTTTCAGAACCCGAAGCACCGTCAACCGAGAAACCACCGGCGAGGCCTTCGCCGCGTGTACCGGGAGCCGTCTTCAGAAGGCTGGTGAAGTCAACACCCTTCGGAAGCAGTTCGATCTTGGCGGCCGAGACGTTCGTCTGGACCTTTGACTCAGACGAGTCCACCGGGGCAACAAGGTCGCCGCCCGAAACGTCGACCGAGGCGCTGGCCGTAGTCGACATCGTGAAGTTCACCGTGGTCGTTTTTTCGAGCACGACGAGCTGATTCTTCATGGTCTGAGCCGCAAAGCCGCTGATCGCGGCAACTGACACATTGTAGTTGCCCGGCGGAAGCTGACGGACGGCGTAGTATCCATTTGAATCTGCACTAACAGTACGATTAAGACCGATAGTAATACCGGTCACAGTAACCGAAGCATTAGGCACAACTGCGCCGTTCTGGTCGGTAACCGTACCTGTAATTTCACCGAACTGCGACTGCGCAAAAACGCTCGCACTGAAGATCAGCACGCTCAGCAGAATCGATGAAAGAAAGATAAGATTTTTTCTCATGATTTTCTCCTTAAAAATTTCCAAAATCCTGGTCAAACCAATTTTGAACAAAATTCACCTCTTTCTATACAATTTGAGAGCCAAACCGCCCATTCGGGCCATTTTTTTGTAAAGTATTGTAAATTAGGGCTTTTTCTGCGATCGGAAGCGGGGAGCGGTGCGGGCAAAACAGTGAAATGATTCAATAATTCGTAATTTCTCCAAAATGATGGATTTTTCGGATGGCCACGCGATCCTTGACTGACTAGATCTATCCTTCGTTCACTTTCAGAACAGCAAGGAACGCTTCCTGCGGGATCTCGACGCGGCCCACCTTTTTCATCCTTTTCTTGCCCTCTTTCTGCTTCTCCAAAAGCTTGCGTTTACGTGAGATATCGCCGCCGTAACATTTCGCAATTACGTTTTTCCCCATTGCTTTCACGGTCTCACGAGCGATGACCTTGTTGCCGATCGCCGCCTGTATCGCCACCTCGAACATCTGCCGCGGGATCAGCTCTTTCATTTTCGCTGTGAGAAGCCGTCCCTTTGCCGTGGCGGTGTCCGTATGAAGGATCACGGAGAGAGCGTCGACGGGCTCACCCGACACCAGCACGTCCAGCTTGACTAACTTGCTGGCCTGATATCCCGACAGGTGATAATCGAGCGATGCATAGCCCTTTGAAACCGACTTCAGACGATCGTAAAAATCGAGCACGATCTCGTTGAGCGGAAGCTCATAAACGAGCATTACGCGATTCGTCGTGATGTACTCAAACTTCTTCTGAATGCCTCGCTTCTCATCAAGTAACGGTAAAATGCCGCCGAGAAACTCGTCGTTGGTAAGGATAGTCGCCTCAATGAAAGGCTCTTCGATCTTGGCTATTCGGCCGGTGTCGGGCATTTTGGAGGGCGAATCTATCTCATGTACCTCGGCGTCCGTCGTCGTCACGCGGTAACGCACCCCTGGCGCTGTCGTGATCAACTCAAGATTGAACTCGCGTTCGAGCCTTTCCTGAATGATCTCCATGTGGAGAAGTCCAAGAAACCCGCATCGAAATCCGAAGCCTAGAGCGGTCGACGACTCGGGTTCATAGAAGAATGAGGCGTCGTTCAACCGAAGCTTGTCCATCGCATCGCGAAGGTCCTCGTATTGTGCGGAATCGATCGGATAGAGCCCCGCGAAGACCATCGGCTTGACTTCCTGAAATCCCGGGAGCGGTTGAGTGACCGGCCTCGCCGCATCGGTGATGGTGTCGCCGATCTGGACGTCGGCAACTGTCTTGATCGACGCAGTGAGGAAGCCGACCTCGCCGGGGCCGAGTTCGCCGATCGGCGTCGGACGCGGCCGGTTAACCCCAATGGTCTCAACAAGATACTCGCGGCCGGTGTTAAAGAATCGGAGCTTCATTCCCTTCTTAAGCGTGCCATCGATAACTCGAAAAAGGACGATGACCCCGCGGTAACTGTCGTACCAGCTGTCGAAGATCAGTGCCTTTAGCGGGGCGCCGCGGTCGCCCTTCGGCGGTGGGACCTTTGCGACGATCGCCTCGAGAACTTCCTCGATGCCCACACCGGTTTTCGCCGATGTGAGGACCGCTTCGCTGGCATCGAGGCCGATGATACTTTCGATCTGCTCCTTGATACGTTCAGGTTCGGCCGACGGCAGATCGATCTTATTGAGTACGGGTATTAATTCGAGATCGTTTTCGATCGCCAGATAGGTGTTGGCGAGCGTTTGGGCCTCAACGCCCTGGGAAGCGTCGACGATCAGCAACGCTCCTTCACAGGCCGAAAGCGATCGGGAAACCTCATAAGAAAAATCGACGTGGCCCGGGGTGTCTATCAGATTCAGTACGTACTGGTTTCCGTCCTTTCCTTTATAGTCGAGCCGGACTGCGTGGGCCTTAATGGTGATGCCGCGCTCGCGTTCGAGGTCCATATCGTCAAGCAATTGGGCCTCCATGTCGCGCTCCGCCACGGCACCCGTTATCTGCAGCAGCCGGTCAGCAAGGGTCGATTTGCCATGGTCGATATGGGCAATGATCGAGAAGTTTCGTATAAGGTTAAGGTCCATAGCTCGAAAGCAAACAGAAATTGTAGCAAATGCGCCGTCATTTCATCGAACGGGAAAATATTTGATTGCCCGAGACTCTAAACTTTTGTTATAGTTGTCGCATAGGAAGAGTTCTTTCTTAATGGCGCGTCCGTGCAGGCGCGCGGGAGGTTATATATGGGACGTGATTACGACAGAGACGAAACAAGCGCGGCGACAAAGCTCACATATTTGATCGTGGGCGGTGGAATAGGCGCGATACTGGCATTGCTTTTTGCTCCGAAATCAGGACAGGAGCTTCGCGAGGATATCGCCGACGCGACGCGTAAAGGCCTCGAGAAAAGCAAGGAGGCCGCCGCTCAGATCCAGGAGAAAGCAGGCGAATATTACGAAGTTTCTCGCGAAAAAGCGAGTGAACTTTATCAAACCGCCGCAGAAAAGGCGGCCGATCTGAGCGAAAAGGCAAAGACCGCAGCCGCAAACACGGCAAACCCGTTTACCGCAGCCATCGAGGCAGGCAAGGACGCTTATACTGCTGAAAAGCGGAAAAACGAGTCAAAAGCAATTACCGAGGGCCGCGCCAGCTATCCGGTTGACGGCGAGAACAAGTAAGTAAAAGGATGAACGCGAACGATCCTCAATTCTGGCAAATGGTCTCGTCGATCATTATTGCGGTTTGCTTTGTTTTCATGGCGATCGCATTCCTGTGGGTCGCGTTGACGGTCAGGAAGATCGTCGCGACGGTTCAAAGCGTTGAGCAGCGTGTCGAACCGCTGATCGCGAAGGTCGACGCGATAGGTGCACAGGGCAGAGAGATCTCTGTTCATTTTACCGAGATCTCGGCAAATCTTTCGACCGCCACGAAATATCTCGCCGAGTCAACTGAATTGATCAAGGATGAGGTAGCCGAGCTTAAGGTACTCGTCGGCCAGACGGCCGTTACGGCAAAGGACAAGGTCGAGATGGTCAGCCGGTCGATCGACAAGACTCACGCCCAAGTGCTCGACACCACCGAGTTCGTCAATCAGAAGATCGTCGTCCCGGCACGTGAAATTGCTGCCATAATGGCCGGCGTCAAGAAAGGGCTTGAGGTGCTGTTCGCTCCCGCACCGAAACAGATCGACCGTGTTTATGCAGACGATGAGATGTTCATCGGTTAGGCCTAAGAGCATTTGAATAAGTAAACGGCGTGGGGAGAATTTCCCCACGCCGTTTTCTTTTCCCGTGTTAGTTCCACTAGATGGTCGGTTTCTTTGTCTCGGCGGGCTTTGCAGGATCGCCCGGCCTTGCCTGACGCTCTTTGCGGCGTTCCTGAAATCTCTTCATCATCTCCTCGCGGCGACTCTTCATTTCCGTTCGCCGTTTAGTGATCTCAGCCTTTTGCTCGGCAGTAAGTACGTTCTGGATCTGATCGTGAGCATTTTGTGCTTTGGTCCGCATCTGATCGCGGATGGTGTTGATCCTGGCCTTCTGGTCCGGGGTCAGATCGGTTCCGGCCTTGCGCGACTGGTGGATCGATTTGATCTCATCCAATAGAGCCTTGTCAGGCCTGTTGGCTTGGCGGATCGCCTTGATCTGTTCTTTCTGCGCGTCGGTCAGGTTTAGACCGCGGAAAGCTCCTCCGCGGTGTGCCATCATTCCACGCCTCATGCCCATACGGCCCATTCGGCCAAACTTGCCTTTGCCGAAACGGCCCATTCCCGCACGCTTTTCAACCTTTTCGGCCTTTTCCGCCTTGGGTGCATCCTTCTTGGGGTCCTGCGCGAAAGTCATAGTGGAGAATACAAAGACCGCGGTTATTACTGTCGCGATCGAGAAATATTTCTTCATTGATTGCATATCATTAACCTCTTTAAAATTTTGATCAGCTTTGCTCGCCGTTTGTAAGACGCTTCGCCGTGACGTTTAGCCGATTGAATTTGGTAAAGAAATGTAAAGGGTTTCGCAGCCCTCGGCGATTCTCCGACGGACGGTCAGCCGAGCGCGAATTGGTTCTTAACATTTGCACTCAGGCCAGCGAAAATGCGACATTTGACTGTTATAGAACACTGATTCATTGAATGAGATTTTTATCCGAGATCAATTCCCCCGCCGACCTGCGCCAGTTGCGTATTGACGACCTGCAGGAGGTCGCCGACGAGGTTCGCCAGTTTATCATCGATACGTGTTCGCGAGTAGGCGGCCATACGGGTGCAAGCCTCGGCGCCGTAGAATTGGCGGTTGCCATGCACTACGTTTTCGACACGCCGAGCGACAAGCTTGTTTGGGACGTTGGCCACCAGGCTTACGCCCATAAGATCCTTA
>CAYSMU010000229.1:0-5599 GCA_964432145.1 uncultured Chloracidobacterium sp. | reverse complement strand
TCGACATAAGCGCGCTTTGCCCCGATCCCTCCGGGCAGAAAGTCGATGATGCCAAGAACCGCCCAGCTAAGATCGTCCTTGAACGATCCGCGTTCCCAAGAGTTATATAGAGCTTTGAGGCATAACGCTCCGCCGGTCGCGACCATGGCGGAAAGAACTACTTTCTTAGCAGCGGGATTCTTGGCCATTTTCATCAGGAACGTATCGCCAAGATCCGTGCCCAGCATTTCTTCCATCGCGGTGAGTGTCTTTGCCTCGGGAGCCTTGGCTTTCTTTGCCTTTCGTGCGATCACCTGCTGCAGGCGGGCAAGCCGGTTCTCGGCTTTTACGAGCATCTCGAGAAATGCCTCGCGCGTTCCGCCGGACGCGACCCATTGATCGAGAGCTTGAACAAGGTCCTTACTCTGTTGAAAGCTTGTGTACAGCATGCTGTACATCTCTTTGTTGTCGCCGGCCAGCGATTTGAGCTTGGCAATGACCTGGTCCTCGGGAATATCGAGAATGCGGTCACGCATCAGCGCAAAGCCGGTCGCAAGCTCATTCATCATCCGTCTGGCCTCGGGATTCGACGCGAGCGAGCGGCCCGAGTTCTCGGCAGCGTCGATTATCGGGGCAAGTTTGTGCGGGATCTCTTTGAACGCGAGGTCGATATTCTGTGTCCTTAGGTTTGACACCCACTGAAGTTCCTCCGCTGTCAGGGTTGCTTTGTTCTTTAACTCACGGAGTTTTACCAGTGTCGCCTGGCTGAATGACACTCCTTCCTCCGCGATGTTCTTCATCGCTCCGGATTCAGTAAGCGCGAGCCTCTGACGCAGGACATATTTCACCTTTTCCGGATCCGATAGGTTTTGCCATCCGCCGTGTGCCGTCACGATCTGTCTCTCGCAGCTTCCTACAAGCGTAAGCGCACCGAATTTCTCGACCGTTGCCTTTACCGCCTTATCGTCGATAAGGTCTGCGATCATTCGGCTCTTTTTCGATTCGACGAACTGGCGAAGCGGGCTTGGCCGCATCGTCATTCCCGCCGCCGACTGTTCGGCAATGACCGCTCCTTTTTCCATCATTTCCGGTTTCAAGCTGCCGATCCCTGATTCGCCCAAGAATTTTTCGGGTTCAAGCAGATCCAATGCTGTCAGATCGATACCTCGGATATTTCTCAGGCTGCCGAGATCCATTCCACGAACCTTCAGGGCTCCCATTCCTTCACGTTCGAGGATCGAGTTAAGCATTCGGGCGGCGTCCTGGGCCTTCTTTCCGACAAATGATATGTCGTCGTCGGAAAAGAGCGTTCGATAGGACGATGACCCTTGGCCCGCTCCTTTAAGCTGTAAATAACGCTGTCCCGATGAACCTGTTCTTATAACGCCCTCGAGTTCGCCGCCAAACGCATCCAGCACCTCCTGGATGGCAGTGTCGACCTTGGTATATCGCGTCCGGTCAAGCGTGTCGCGTACCTTTTCAACGAACGCGGAAGCACCTCCGGGAGACTGTGCTCCTGCGGCGGCCATTTTTGCAAGGAGTTCTTCCTCGGCTTTCTTACTGGTTATGTCGATCTTTGCGAGGAGACGGTTTAACAATATCGGATCAGGCTCACCGGACCTGGCCCACATCTCCAGCAGACGCGTTACGTCGTCCTGCACCGGGACGATCGTCCAGATCGAGTCAGATAATCTAGCATCGATGCGCGAGCGCGCCGGTGCGGAACGAAAGGTCCCAAGAACAAGTTCCGCGGGTAGGGTCCCGCTCATTATCCTATTGGACGCACCCGCGGGGCCGGGCGACTGTGCAAGAATTACTGGAGCGAGCGCGAGAATACAGAGAGCGGCAAGCCGCGCAAGGTAAGTGTGACGGCGTTTCATAGGTCCTCCCGCCCGTCATCGTGTCGGCCCGGACGGACAAACATTCAATGATCTTTCACTGTAATCGGGGCAAATCCCGTGCCGCCGGTTTGCGTCACCGGACAACGAAATATCCCTAAAATAGGACGTTCTATCACCGGGAAAGACCGGGTTACTTCTCAAAGGTCGGAATATCTCGCGGTCGGTGAGCAAATGCACGCGAATAGCTTATGACCTCTTGTTTAATTGACTTTGCGGCGGAGTCCCATTTTCGCATTAGCCGTCGCCGTATAGCGTCGCTATAATTGCCAAAGCATCCTTTCTTATTTGTCTATGAGCAGCGAGCAACCGGTATCGGAGAGGGTTCGGGTGAAGCGATTGCCGAAACGCGGGCATTATGACCGCGAATCGATCAACTCAATACTCGACGAGGGCTTTATCTGTCACGTCGGATTTGTCGTCAATGGCCAGCCGTACGTGATTCCGACGGGTTACGCACGCGTTGATGATGACATCTACATTCACGGATCCGCGGCGAGTCGAATGTTGCGAGAGATCGCAAAAGGGGTCGACGTCTGCGTCACCGTCACGCTGCTCGACGGACTCGTGCTTGCAAGGTCAGCATTTCATCATTCTATAAATTATCGTTCCGTCGTGATTCTTGGCAGGGCGGAATTGGTGACCGATGCCGATGAAAAGAGCAATGCTCTCGAGGCCCTGACCGAACATATCGTTCCGGGCCGCTGGAAAGACGTTCGATGGCCCAATGAATTGGAACTCAGGGCTACAAGTGTCCTGAGACTTCCTATAAATGAAGCGTCGGCCAAGATCCGCACCGGCGGGCCGGTCGATGATGAGGAAGACTATGCTCTGGCTGTGTGGGCAGGGGTTCTGCCCATAGGAATCTTTCCGGGCTCTCCGATCCCGGACGACCGTCTCGCATCGGGCACCGAAATCCCTCAGAATGTGAGAGAATACAAAAGACCCGAAAATAGATCCTGAACACCAGCTATGAAGAATACCTTTGTCCTTTGTGCGCTATTTCTGTGTTCCGCTAATGGGTTCCCGCAAGGGCCGATCGAGGACAATAGCTTTCTGCTCGAAGAGGCTTACAACCAGGAAAAGGGCGTGATCCAGTACATCAGTACGTTCTATCGCCAGCGAAACGGAAATTGGGGCTACAGCTTCACGAACGAAATGCCCGTAAAAAAGCAGCAGCATCAATTCAGCTACACTCTGAATGTAGGCCGTGTCGATGGTACGACCCGGTTCGGCGACACATACCTAAATTACAGGTATCAAGCCGCGGGCCTCGGCGAGAATGACAGGGTCGCGGTCGCTCCGCGATTCTCGGTTATCCTTCCGACCGGCAGTTATCGGCGCGAAACGGGTACGGGTGCGGTCGGTTTCCAATTTAATTTGCCGGTCAGCGTCACTCATTCGAAAAGAGTCGTGACCCACTGGAACGCCGGCACGACAATTACGCCGCGTTCGCGAAATCGCCTGGGCGAGCGGGCGAACACTAAAGGTTTTAATCTCGGCCAGAGCACTGTATTACTCGCTAAACAGAAATTCAATGTGTTGGTTGAGACCGTTTGGAATCGTTACGACCGTATCACAGGCCCGGACCGTACCGAGGCCGAGTATAGTATGCTGATCAATCCCGGCATTCGTTGGGCATGGGACATGAAGAGCGGTTGGCAGATAGTGCCCGGGATCGGTGTACCTTTAGGCGTCGGCCCGAGCAAGGGCGAGCGCGGAGCTTTTCTTTATTTGAGTTTTGAGAAGTGATCGTTTGTCTGTACCTGAACCATCAAACACGAAATTCCGTGACCCTGCATTTGGCTGGGTGATCGTTGCGGTCGCGACGTTTTGCCTGGTCATAAGCAACGGCCTCGCGATCGGCGGACTGCCGCCCTTTTACAAGCCGATCCGCGAAGATCTCGTTGCTCTCGGAGCTATCGAAGCAGGTCGAGCCGAGAGTTTTATTGCCAACGCAGCAAATATCACTTTTCTGATGTCGGGCGTCTTTTCGTTGCTCGGCGGCTGGCTCGTCAGCCGATTTCGGCTGCGATCTATGATGATCGTCGGCTGTCTGCTGCTCGGCAGCGGCTTGGTCCTCCATTCTCAGGCGGTAACCGCCGCGACGGTCTATTTGGCTCGTTTCCTCATGGGAGCGTCGCTGGGGTTCATCGGTGTCGCTCCGTGTGTCGTGCTCGTCTCGAACTGGTTCGAGCGATCCCGCGGCACGGCTATCGGAATTACCCTCACGGGTACCAGCCTCGGGGGAGTATTTATCCCTCTTATCGCAGCCCCGTTGATAGCTCGCTTTGGTTGGCGAACTTCGATGCTCGTTGTGAGTGGTCTCGTCTGGTTCATTCTCGTTCCGCTGGTTTTCTTCGCTGTGGATGATCGTCCGCGAACCGAAAAGGCCGAAGGCCCGGAGCAAGGCCCCCCGACCGGACTCTCATGGCTCGAGGCCGTGAAAACGCCCGTTTTCTGGGCAGTCGCTTTATGTTCGGCTCTCGTTTTTTATCCTATATTTGCGACGAGCCAGCAATTTGTGCTGTACCTTCAAACGCCGCGGATCGGCGTTTCGGCGGAAACCGCGGCCTTTGCTCAGTCGGCCCTGTTTGCGGTGAGTCTTGGAGGCAAGTTCCTTGCCGGTTTTCTTAGTGACCGGCTCGGCGCGGTACGCATAATGGTCGCGTGTTCGCTTTTGATGTTTGCCGCCTCACTTGTGCTTTTCGGTTTGTCGGCTTCAAACGCATTGTTCTTCCTGCTTCCGTTCGCGCTCGGTTACGGCGGCACGTTTGTGTTGATCCAGCGCCTGACCGCCGATCTTTTCGGTGTCCGTGAAAACGGCAAGATCCTCGGCACCATTACAATGATCGAGGTCATCGGGGCCGCGATCGGGGGACGTGTAACGGGCTATCTTGCCGACAGAGCGGGCGGTGATTATGCCTACGCGTTTTATGGGGTCACGATCGCGGCGGGACTCGCATTCATATCGACTCTCGTGGTACTTGCTCTCGCCAAAAAGCGCGAACATAATCGTGAACATGCCTAAGATCGTCTGGTTTCTTTCTGCCGCACTATTTTTTCTTTCCGGCTTTTTCGCAACCGCCGCTGCCCAAAGCGAAGCGGTTAATATTCCGAAGGAATGGCAAACGACTGCCGAAAAGACCGAATATTCCAAAACCTCGCGTTACGATGAGGCCATCGCTTACGCTAAACGGCTCGATCAAGCGTCCGATCTGATCATGTACAGATCGATCGGCAAGAGCGGTGAAGGGCGCGACGTTCCGCTCTTGATCGCCGCGAAGAACGGTGCATTTTCGCCAAAATGGGCAAAGAAGACCGGACGAGCGATCGTTTTCATTCAGGCTGGAATTCACGCCGGCGAGATCGACGGCAAGGACGCCGGTTTAGCATTACTCCGGGATATCGCGATTACCAAAACGCGGCTGGACCTGCTCAAGGACGCGATCATCATTTTTATTCCCATTTACAACGTCGACGGCCACGAGAATTGGTCCGCGTTTAATCGCATCAATCAGAATGGCCCGGACGAGATGGGCTACCGTGCGAACGCGACCAACCTCAATCTAAACCGCGACTATATGAAGGCCGATGCTCCCGAGACTCGTGCATGGCTGAAGCTCTGGAACGATTGGCGGCCCGATCTGTTTATCGATTGTCACGTCACCGACGGCGCCGATTTCCAGTACAACATCACATACGAGTACGCACATTTTCAG
>CAYSMU010000228.1:0-5601 GCA_964432145.1 uncultured Chloracidobacterium sp. | reverse complement strand
GTAGCTGCAAGCTGATAGCTGGTCGAAAACATTTATGCAAGATTTCAAGAATCTGAAGGTATGGCAAAAGGCTCATGAATTGGCGCTTTTCACCTATCAGATCACTGCTGATTTTCCGAAAGAAGAATTGTTCGGGTTGAGAAACACCCTGCGGAAAACCAGTGTCGATATTCCCGGGTTTATCGCCGAAGGATGTGGCAAGACCAATGACCAGGAATTCGGAAAGCTGATCTCCATGGCAATAGGCCTCAACAACCGTCTGGAATACTACGCCCTGGTGGCGAGAGATCTTCACTTGCTTAACGACGCGATCCACAACGAATATGCGGACCGGATCGTTGAAGTAAGAAAGATGTTGAGCGGATTCAACCAGCGGCTAACTTGACTATTTTCCGTAGCTCACCCGCCAGATCTTCCTTCCGCCATCGTCAGCTATCAATAGGGAGCCGTCGGCGTGGACGAGCAAACCAACCGGCCTTCCCCAGACCTCGTTCGAATTCTCATCTGGCAGCCAGCCTGAGACAAAGTTCTCATACCGATTCCCTTCGAGTTTTCCTTTATCGTCAAACGGGATCCGAACGACGGTGTAACCTGAGAGTTTTGCCCGGTTCCATGAGCCGTGAAACGCCACGAAGGCATCGCCCCGATAGTCCTTGGGGAACATCTTTCCCGTGTAGAACTGAATGCCAAGTGCCGCAACATGTGACGTAAACAGAACATCCGGAACGATAGCTTTATCGACCAGATTTGTTTCCTCTTTCCGTCGCGGGTCGCGGTTTTTGCCGATGTAGGAATAAGGCCAACCGTAGAATCCGCCTTCTTTTACGCTAGTAGCGTAGTCCGGTACGAGATCGTCGCCAAGGCCGTCGCGTTCGTTTACCGCTGTCCAGAGCTCGCCGGTCTTTGGATTCCATGCGAGGCCGATCGGATTCCTCAGGCCCGAAGCATAGATCCGGTGGTTCTTTCCATCGGGATCGTAGACAGAGATCGCCGCGCGTTTCGGGTCTGCCTCGACATCGACATTGGTCGCAGAGCCGATCGAGACGAACATCTGCTTGCCGTCCTTTGAAAACTGGATATTTCGAGTCCAATGTTGGTTATAGCCGCCTGGAGTGAGCTCGACGAGTTTCTCCGGCTCACCCTCGGCTATCGTCTGGCCGTTCGTGTATTTGAAACGCACGACCGAGTCCGTGTTTGCGACATAAAACCAGTCCTTGTGAAATGCCATCCCAAACGGCTGAGCGAGTTTAGCAGACCAAACCCAACGCTGGTCCGCCTTGCCATCTTTGTTGGTATCCCGCAGCACTATAATTGAATTAGCCCGGGAATCGGCCACAAATACGTCACCATTTGGCGCCAGAGCCATCCATCGTGGATAGCGAAAATCACCTTCGGCAAAGACGTTTACTTTGAATCCCTTCGGTACCATCAGCTTCGCATTCGCCGGCTGGGGAATGACGCGGGACGACCTGCGGGCACTTTCCGTATGAAACGGGGATGCCAGCTTCGCCGGGTCGTACGAGAATACGCTCGGCCGGTCAATATTGACGATCTGAGGCAGCGGCGGAGGAACAAACGGCGTTACCGTCGGACTTGGTGTTTGAGCGACGCTAATGATCACATTCATAGCTGTTAACGATGCAGCCATTACCGCGGTTTTGATATAATTGGGCCTCATATTCTTGATAGGAACAATGTCGGGTATTTTGTCGATCAACGAACAGAATAACGGGGCTTTAAGGTCGAACACAAGCGCGTTGGGCCTTCGCGGAGAGCACTTGGCTCTCAAATACCTGATCGAGAACGGTTATCGCATCGTGATGACAAACTTCAAAGTGCCGGTCGGCCGCAATAGTAAGGGCGTTCAGGTCACGGGCGAGATCGACATTATCGCCCTTAACGAAGAAAGGCTTTGCTTCATTGAGGTCAAGACGCGACGGTCCGATGAGTTCGCTCCGGTGATCACTGCGGTGGACCGGCGAAAGCAGCGCCAGATCTCCCGAACCGCCCGCGTTTACCGACGGATGTTCAATATTTCCGGTATCGGGCACCGGTTCGATGTTGTTACGGTGCTGATCCAAAAGCACTCCGATCCACGAATCGAATTGAGCAAGGGGTTTTGGACGGATGCGTCTTTTGCTCGAAAATCCTGGGCCGCACTCTCGGGCTATGCTAATTCTTGAACCTATTATGGTAATTCGCGTATATTCTAAACAACAATTATGAGAAAACTGATCTTTACGACCGTCTTAACTATCGCTGTGTTCTCGATCTCGGGCTATGCTCAAAAATCCGAGCCATCGCCCTCACCTTCTCCGGCTCCAAAGGCGGAAGCTCCGACACTGAACGGCAAGTGGTCTTTAAGTGCCGATGCCGGCGGCCAAGTCATCGACATCCTGGTCGAGATCAAACAGACTGGCGATGCATTTACGGGGACTACCTCGTCGTCTCTCGGCAATGGCACTATCGAGGGCGGCAAGGTAACAGGTAAGACCTTCAAAGCGACTCTCAAAGCGGATGTCCAGGGACAGATGGTCGACTTCGTAATGGAAGGCTCGATCGATGGAGACAAGATAAGCGGAACCTTCGCAAACTCAGGTTTTGGGTCGATCCCGTTTGCGGCCTCTCGCAATAAATAGCGGTCTCATCGCGGAAAAATGACGAACGCGCCCTCAGGGGGCGCGTTCATCTGTCTGTATCGCAGCTGACCTAGCGGCCGCGGCCAAAACTATACCTGATCCCGGTTCGGAACATCCTTCCGAAATCGGGCCTGATGATCGGAAGCGGCTGTCCGTGAGAATCGATCTTGCCAATATTCGAGTCTCGGTTGTCGAAAAGATTTTCGATAGTTCCATATATCGAAAATCCGGAACCAACCGTTTTCGACGCCGAAATGTCGACGAGTCGAAACGCGGGTGAGATCATCTCGCCCTGAAGAATTCGGTTTGACTGCGACGAAGCCTTCCACGCCGAGTAAAAGCTCGCCCTCACGTCAGCACGAAAACCGAGATCCGGGTTGTCGTAACCAAAACGCACCATCCCCTGGTTCTTGATCCGCTCAGGCAGGTACGCGTTCGTCGCCTTATTTCTGGCGTTGAGATACGTGTATGTACCGCTAGCAACGAAATTCTTCGGAAGTTTGAAATCGGCGCTCGCCTCGATCCCTTCTGTGTAGATCTTGGAAATGTTGTTGTAAACAAGCAGCAGCCTGAACGGCCGGATGGGATACTGAGCAGGGTTTAGCCCGATGCTCGTGATATACGCGTATGCCTGCGAGATCGTGATCGCTCCCGGCGTCGTAGATGGGAACGGCAGGACGAAGCCGACAGTGAACGGGTCGATCAGATTTACGATGTCGTTTCGGAAAAGGTTGACGCCGAACCGATACGTTTTCTTTGTGCTCGAGTAATTCCCGCCGACCTGCCACGAACCGGAATGTTCCGGACTGAGGGTAGGATTGCCAAACACCTGATAGAAATTCGTCGGGTTGTAAAACTTGTAGTACAACTGGCCCAGGTCAGGTGCCCGGAATCCCCGTCCCCACGAGGCGTGAATGTTGATCCGCTCGCCTGCCCGGATATTGAGGCCGATCTTCGGTGAGACGGCCGATCCAAAAACCGAATGTCGATCGTACCGAACTCCCATGGTCAATGTTGCCCATGTCGTCAGGCTGATCTTGTCCTGTCCCCACAGCGTACTTGTATCGGCCTGTTGGCCGTTATTGCTGGCGAGGCGGTTAAGGCCGCGATATCGATCGGTGACCCATTCTCCACCGAATTGTACGATCTGGCGTTCGCCGATAATGCGGAGCAACGACCCGTCAACCCTGCCAAATCGCTGAAACAGATTATCGTCCGGAAACGTCGTACCGTTATTGAATGACGTTTTGCTGTACTCGTCGTACCGCGAAAAGAATCCGCGTCCCTGCACGACCGTTTTTTCATCCGGTGTCCAGTTTGCCGTTAAGCCGTAGGTCTGCGTTTCGTCTCGCGTGTCGTCGAATTGCTGGCCCGAGGCGTAATTCTGAGTCGGGTCGGGCTCGCCGATCGATCGTCCCTTTGCCCGGCCTGTGTATATCGAGGCGAGGCCCGAGATATAGAAGTTCTGTGTGAACTCGTACTTTTGCTTCGCGAAAACATCATAGCGATGAAAGCCGGCCCCCGTGGTATCAAATGTGTTCGGGGTCAGGTCAAATTCGTTTTGTTTGTCGCGTCCCACGGTAAAGAAACCGCTGTATTTTGCACGCTTTACGCCAAATTCGGCGTTCGTGCTGAATATCCCAATGCTCCCGCCTGAGACCGTCAGTCGTCCCTCGAGTGGACGAGATGGCTCGCGGGTGATCAGATTGATCACGCCCCCGATCGCATCCGAGCCATAGAGTGCCGATGCGGCTCCCTTCACAACTTCGATCTGCTCGACCTTGTCGGTCGACTGGCGGTCCAGATTGATAGTACCGCTCTTGATGCCGCGAGCAGCGACGACCGGAAAACCATCGATCAAAACCAGAGCCTGACGTGACCCGACGCCCTGTATCTGTTGGCCTGCAATGCCGCTCACCGTACCGGTATCCGAGCCAAGCCGGGTTTGAACTCCGGGGACTTCCTTAAGCACATCCCCGACCGTTTGATAGCCCTTGTCGACGATCTCCTGACGAGAAACTACCTCGACGGCAGTATTTAGTTGGCCCTGCATCTCTATTTGCCTTGATCCTGAGACAACCGTGACCGCTTCGCGAATGGCAGCTATCTCGAGCCTGATGATTATGCCGGTATCACCGACCTTCGCTTTAGATTCGGCGGCTGCAAACCCCGTCGCCCTCGCGCTCAGTTGAAACTCGTCCGAGTCAAGACCGAGGAACTGAAACCGGCCGTCAGCATCGGTTTGAACGATGCGCTGCAGGCCTGTCCGTTTGTTTGTCAGTGCGACGGCCGCACCGGCTATAGGAGCACCAGTCGCGTCCTCGATACGGCCATCGATCGCCCGGGATTGAGCGCTCACATACTGCAGTGAGAAAAATACTAATGTAATTAACAGAACGATTGCTCTTTTCGAAATCATAAAACCCCCAAAATTATTGCTTCGGTTGTCGGAATTAGGCTCCAGCATTTCTAATGCTGAGTAACCGGGAAACAGGAAGTCCTCACGTTACACATGAGGACTTGGCAATGAGCGTGCCACGGCTAAGTTATTGATTTTATTACGGCAGGGTTTTCCAACTGTGGAAAATTTCGCGCTTATGTCGCGCTTCAGTTGACCTTAGGAGAAGGGAACCTTAACGCTTGCTTCTCGGCTGTTTAGCATCTGTAAGTATCACAAAATCACCCAGGCCCGTGTGTTTGGCCTTGTTAAATGTCTTGAAATCGTCTTCATAACGCAGCGTTACGACGGTCACCTTTGTCTTCGACCGGTATTTGAGCAAATGCTCGACTGTACCCAGCCGGCTTTCGGTATGAAAACCGCCGTTCAGGTGTACGACCAGGCCGTCATCATTCTTTTTCAGGAAGGTCGCTACCGCGTGCGCCATCGATGCATCCCAAAGGGACTGCGAAGCGAGTATCTTGTCGATACCCATTTGGGCCTCGGGGCTCGGCCCCATAAGCG
>CAYSMU010000227.1:0-5611 GCA_964432145.1 uncultured Chloracidobacterium sp. | reverse complement strand
TATTTATGCCGTGTTCGTCTGTTCCAGTCAGGAAGTACGTATCGAAACCACGCTGGCGCTTATATCGCCGCACCGCATCGGCAACGATCGTCGTGTACAGATGCCCAAGGTGCGGCAGGCTGTTCGCATAGTAGATCGGCGTTGTTATGTAGAATGTTCTGGTCATTTAGAGAACCGTTTTTTGTCCGCCGCGGAAAATTCATCGGTGTCCTTATACCGGGGCATTGCCGGCACATTCGCTATCTTCATCGCGATCGCCAGCCCGATCTCGGCATTCTGGACCATCGCCGCGGCGTTCCACCAGTCGTAATACTGATCCGAGGGTTGATGGTAGTATTTCGACGTGTAATTTTGAAAGAAATTGAGCGGCTCGCCGGACAACGGCGTCAAAAAGTCATCGCCGTGACGCAGCGAAACGGCCGGCACCCCGACCTTTGCAAAAGGAAAATGGTCTGAACGGAAGAAAAACCCTTGTTCAGGCGAACTATCGCCCTCGAGCTTCAGTTTTCGTTCGTCCGCGACAGCCTGAACGAGTTCACCAAGCGACGATCGCTCCGAACCGAGAGCCGAGAAATCACGGGTCCTGCCAAAAAAATTCACGCCGTCAATGTTCACATTCCCGGCGATCTTGTTGAGCGGGACAAGAGGAAACCTCGAAAAATACTCGGCACCAAGCAAGCCCTGTTCTTCGGCGGTCGGAAAAAGGAAAAACACGGAGCGTTTCGGCCGTTGGTTCCTGGGAAGTTTTCCTATGACGTCAGCGATACCCAGAATGGCGGATATGCCGGATGCATTGTCATACGCTCCGTTAAAGATCTTATCCCCGCCAGAGTCGCCTTCCCCGATTCCAAGATGGTCCCAATGGCCTGAAAAGACGACATACTCATTTTTGAGCTTGGGATCGCTGCCGTCGATCTTGCCGACGACATTTGGCGAATCAAAGGTCTTCAGCTCGCTGTTTAGAGCCAGATCGGCCGTGACCCCCAAATTCACGGGTTTGAAATCGCGTGTCTTCGCCTGTTGCTTGAGCTGTTCGAGGTCCTGATGGCCGAGTCTGGCGAGGCGCGTTGCGGCATCATTCGTCATCCAAGCGCGATATTGAAGAAAAGGCGTTTTGTCTTCCGGCGACCTTGCAATTTCGTAGCGCCAGTTTCCGTTCGAAGTTCGGACCACATTCCAGCCATAGCCCGCGGATTCGGTCGTGTGAACCAGGATAACGCCGGCGGCGCCTTTCCGAGCGGCCTCCTCGTACTTGTAAGTCCAGCGTCCATAATACGTTAGAGCCCTTCCGCCGAACAGGTCGGATTCGGAAGCGGTAGCAGGCGGATCATTGACGAGGATCATCAGGACCTTGCCCTTGAATTGCTGAGCATCGCCCTTATAGTCATTCCACTTGTAGAGCGGTGCATCGATACCGTAGCCCACGAAGATCACCTCGGCATCGACCGAAACTTTTTGCGTCTGAGCTCCGGTGGTCGCAACGAAATCATCTCCAAATTTAAAATACGCATTAGTTGGGCCACTGGTGATGTTTGCCCGCATCTGAGTGGCGGGGTCGGCCTTGACCCCAACGAGTTTCACGTTTTGAAAATAACTGCCTTTATTTGCCGCTTTTACGCCGCTTAACCTCATCTGGTCTGCTATGTATTGGGCAGCTCGTTTTCCACCGTCAGTACCGGGCCCGCGGCCCTCAAAATCGTCTGCGGAAAGGCGTTTGACACGTTCGCGCATCCTGACCTCGTCGAATCTCGCCGTCCGATCCTGTCCGAGAACGGATATCGAAAGAACAGAACAAATGAGTAAGCATACAGTGATCTTCTTCATAATTTGCTAGCCCTTGATCAATGCCATTGCCTCGGCACGTGTTCGCGGATCCTTACGAAAACCGCCCAATACAGCCGATGTTATCGTCACCGCCCCGGGCTTCTTAACACCGCGGAGCGTCATACACGTGTGCTCGGCCTCAATAACAACCATTACACCGATCGGCTGCAGATTGTCGAATAATGTCTGCGCGATCTGCTGCGTAAGGCGTTCCTGCACCTGCAACCGGCGTGAGAACGACTCGGCGATCCGTGCAAGTTTCGACAAACCGACGATACGGCCGCCCTGCGGAATGTAGGCAATGTGGCATTTGCCTACGAAGGGAGCGAGGTGATGTTCGCAGACGGAAGCGATCGAAATGTCCTTAACGATCACCATTTCATCGTGCGAATCGCCCGGCAGCGGCACAATGTGCTGCTTCGGGTCGTCCCACATTCCCTCGGTGAGCTCCGCGTAAAATTCGGCAACGCGTTCGGGCGTCTTTTTGAGGCCGTCACGATCGGGATCTTCGCCCATTCCCTCCAGCATCAGTCGAACACCTTCGGCGATCTTCTTGAGATCTACCTTTTTCGTCCTTCTTTTAGCCATAAATATAAATATAAGTAAGGATATGAGTTTAGCGTTTTTGCGAGGAAAGCTAAAGCCGTCTGGCGGGCATGAACGGGCAGTAACGCCTGCCCGGCCGCTTGCCTGTATCGCCGATTTGGTGCAAAGTAGACCCGGCATGATTTCGTCCCAGCCGATTTTCTAAAATGTATGAAAAACTGAGAAAGTACCGGCGGATCAGTTTGCACACCGAACTCTGGATCGGCCAGGACGGCATTTTTACGCGAACCGACGAGCGATTGCGAGACCTAAGCGTTGGCGGAGCTTTCGTCGAAAGCAGACAAGTTTTTCCAATAGCCTCGATCCTTAATCTGAGATTCAAGATCCCCGGAACGCAAAATCTGGTCACCTGCAGCGGGATCGTTCGTAATATGACCGTTGGTGACGGATTCGGTGTTCAGTTCCTGGATCTATCGGGTGAGAATCTAAGGATCGTCGAACGACATATAGAGATCGCCGAAGGATCAGGCCATCAATCTTAGTTTCCTCCCTGTTCACGAACAGACTCTGACGATATACTCTTATCTTTATCGTTCTCAACGAAGTCGAGCGAATTATTACCAAAGTGAGTCTTTCAAAATTACAGAAAATATTGCGAAACTGTGTCGTCGAAACGGCGATGAGAGAATTCGGGATCGACCCCGGGCAGATCCCGTCCGAGATACCGCCAAAGACGGAGCTTGGCGACCTCGCGTTTCCTATTGCTTTCGAACTTGCGAAAAAGATCAAGCAGGCCACGGGCGAAAAAAGGAATCCGCGTGAGATCGCCGAAACTCTGCGATCCGCGCTCGAAAAGTTCGATTTTGTAGGCCGTGTCGAGGTCGCCGGAGCCGGTTACCTCAACGTCTACTTTGATCGGGCGCAATTCTTGGTGCAAAATGCATCAGCCGACCCTCTGCCGGCGAAAGCCGCGAATGAAACCGCACCAAAGGTTTGCGTCGAGCACACGTCCGTTAATCCAAACAACGCGGCTCACATCGGCCACGTTCGGAATTCCGTGTTGGGCGATACCTTTCAGCGGATCCTTAAAGCCACCGGCAAGCGGGTCGAGATCCAGAATTATATTGATAACACTGGCGTGCAGGTAGCCGACGTCGTTGTCGGGTTTATATTCATCCAACACATGAATCTGGACGATATAAAGGCTCTTGATAAGGAACTTACGGCATCAGGCAAATCGTTCGACTATTACTGCTGGGATCTCTATGCGCGTGTCGGCATGGCTTATCAATCGGACGAGGAACTCAAGGCAAAAAGGCCGGAAGTGCTGCATCTTATTGAGGAAGGCGATAATCCGACCGCCGAACTCGCCGATTATGTCGCTACGCGAAACGTTGAATGTATTCTAACCACAATGGAGCGGCTTTCGATCCGTTATGATCTGCTTCCTCGCGAGTCGGAGATCTTGCATCTTCACTTCTGGGACCGTGCCTTTGAAAAGATGAAACGCCTGGGCGTGATCCATTACGAGTCCGAAGGTGCACATGCCGGATGCTGGGTGATGCCATGGGAATCGCACGAGGGCAGTGACGACCACGAAGCTGACAAGATCCTCGTAAGATCAAATGGCACAGTGACTTACACTGGAAAGGACATCGCCTATCAAATGTGGAAGCTTGGTATTCTCGGCCTGGATTTCAATTACCGGCATTTCAGCCGGTACACGAATGGTCATGATGTTTTCATGACTTCGGCGACGCCAGTTGATAACAAAACTGCAGTGCCCTCATTCGGTGGCGGCGAGACGATCTACAACGTCATCGACACACGGCAGTCGTACCCGCAAGAGGTTGTGAAAAAAGGGGTTGCGGCGATCTCGCCCGAGCGGGGCGAACAGGCAAGCGTCCATCTCGCTTACGAAATGGTTGCGTTGTCGCCTGCAGCAGCCGAAGAATTGGGCTTCGTTTTGACCGAAGACGACAAAAAACGCTCCTTTATCGAGATGAGCGGTCGCAAAGGCCTCGGCGTCAAGGCCGACGACCTGATCGACCGTCTCGATGCAAAAGCCCTCGCCGAGGTCGAGAAACGCCATCCGGACGCGGCTGACAACGAAAAGCGGCACATTGCACACCAGATCGCAGTCGGCGCATTGCGTTATTTTCTGCTCAAATTCACAAAAACTACGGTGATCGTCTTCGATTTCAACGAAGCCCTGTCGTTTGAAGGCGAAACCGGCTGCTTTTGCCAGTATTCGGCGGTCCGGGCGAATTCGATCTTCCGCAAACTCGATGAGAACAACAGCGTCGAGTCGTCGGAAAGCAGGCTGCTCGCCTGCGAGCCATCGGAAATCGAAGCAATATTGTCGGGTGACCATGGCGATGACATATGGTCAATGGCGATCCTCGCTGCGCGGCTAGACGAGACCGTCCACCAGGCCGCCGCCGCTAATGAGCCCGCAATCCTTGCAAAATATACATTTACGCTCGCCAAAGCGTTTAACCTCTTCTATCACAACCACAAGATCATCGCGGAAACGGACGATACAAAACGAGCTTTGTTAATAGTGGTTGCGGATATGGCTCGCCGCTCATTGACCGCGGCTCTTGATACGCTCGGCATTGAAGTGCCTACTCGAATGTAGGTTGACAGACGATTTGTATTTAGGTTAAATAGCTAGCAATGGGAATCCTGGTAAATTCGAACGCGACATGGCGATGCGGCCTTTGGTGGTGGCACAACGCGGCGCGCGATCGTTTTTGAACCGGGACAGTGTTTACTGAATTTATCCCAAAACCGTTTCGCCTACGCCGCATGAGAGATAACTCAGGCGGCGTTTTTGATTTTATGACCGAACAAAACAGGCAAATAAATGCAGAAAATGCGGTAAACGTCGTCCCGGTCGTCACTACAATGCCGGCCGATCTACTAACGCCGCTTGCAGTGTATTTGAAGCTGTCGGCGGAGTCGACTCATTCGTTTCTGCTTGAGTCGGTTGAGGGCGGCAAGAGCTTGGCGAGATATTCGTTCATCGGCTCCGACCCGGTCGAGGTATTGATAGGTGGGCGATCGGTTTTTGATCGGATCCGGGAGCATTTTGCGACCCACTTTGCCGTGAGCGATCAAGATCTTCCTGCGTTTATTGGCGGAGCGATCGGGTATCTGGGGTTTGACGCATGCGAATGGTTTGAGCAGTCGCTTGCGGGTGACGACGATGCCGGCGAATGTGCATTTATGTTCTTTC
>CAYSMU010000226.1:0-5631 GCA_964432145.1 uncultured Chloracidobacterium sp. | reverse complement strand
TTGAGTGTAGGCAGGATCGCGAGAAGTTCCTCGGTCTCGCCCGAATTGCTGAGAGCAATCAATACATCTTCGCTCGCAACTACACCTAGCCCGCCGTGCAAGGCATCCGACGGATGAACAAACACCGCCATCGTTCCAGTGCTCGTCAGCGTTTGAGCGATCTTTTGGGCGATAACGCCGCTCTTGCCAACGCCGGTGACGATCACCTTGCCGGCACAATTTTCTATGAGGCCCACGGCCTTTTCGACCTCGTCACGATCGAGACGCGACGAGGCGTTCGCTATTGCCGCCGATTCGATACTCAGTATCTCGATCACCTTTTTGAAGTGTTCTGTCACGTTATTTTTCCGGAACGGGCTTGAAGACGTCGAGGACGATCTGCCAGCGACCACTCTTCAACTTCCAGATCTGCATGAAATTTCCTTTTTCGACGACCGTGCCCTCAACCTTTCGCATGTAAGTGCTGACGGTGTATGAAAGATCGGCCGAGCCGAAGAAAGAGCTTCGCTTTGACAATATCAGTTGTCCTTTTTCCAACGAGACCGCACGCATCGCCTCTTTCTTACCGATAAAAGGCAGCTTGTTTTCGCGGTACAGACGGATGTCGTCCGCCGCATATTCGCCGTAAGCCTTTTTTGCACTTTCGTTTACCGCAGCTTCGAAAAAACCATTAGCGCTGTCTGCTGCCGATGAGTTCTTAGCGTTTGTATCTTTACTCTCGGCGGATGTCACCCAATCCGACGAGTATCTCGCCGGCTTCTCATGCCCGACGCCAATATCTACCATCCACTTGTATTTTCCGTCAGGTTGTCGCTGCCAGATCGTAATGAATTCGCCAAATGCCGACGGCTGGTCGTCTTTACCCTTCGCTCGAAACTCCCAGTTGCCGGTCGTGTAGCCGAGGATCCCGTTCGCCGAGACGTCTGCGTAGTTCGGTGCCCAAGACAACAAACTCGCCGATGCCGGCCGTGCCATCCAGAACTCTCTTGCGTTGACCTTATCGGGGTTGAAGGTCAAAGCATCTGCGGTCATATTCGCAAGGAACGCTTCCTTTGTACCTTTTTCGGCAGCAAGCCGGGCAAACGAGTGTTCGGCATTTACGATCTTTTGCAGATCACTTTGAGCCCATACGGATGACACGGCGACCGATACAAAAATAGCCAGCGACAACAATTTCATTACGCCACATCTTAGCATAGCGGTCTGCCTCAACAGCAAAATGGCAGGGCCGTCAGCCCTGCCATACTTCGGTCAAAATCGAAAGTATCCTATTCAACCCGAACAAAGTCCGTTCCCGTGCGGCCAAACGTCTCGGGATGATACATTTCCTCAGCTTTGGCGGGTGGGACGACGAATTGCCCCGGCGTGGTCGCGCGTGTCACATAGGTGTAGTTGTAAACGCCTTCCCACAATAACGATGCAAATGCCTCGGCCCGTTCATCGCGGAAGTTCTGATGCTCGAACCAGTACTGCCGCCACCACCACCATCCGCTGCCAAATGAGCGGCTGCCATAGGTGATCACGCCCGTATTCCCGCCAGTATCGCCCGGTATTGCCTCGGTCACGGCTAGGCCCGGATTGAGGATCTCGAGTCCGGCCGGTAGCTGATCAACTAGTGCGACATGGTAACGACGTGACTGTGCGACCATCGTCAGCCTAACGCGAACGCGTGCACCGGCCTTGATCGTCCAGCTGCCGTCGGCGTTCTGTTTGACATCTTCCTTGTCGTCGACCGCTTCGTATTTACGCAGCACAGTGAAGCCGTAATCCGCGGGTTCGAGTTTCAGGTTTTTCGGTGCGTACTTCATTCCGATGCGGTAATACAAGCGGCCCGCTCCCTGTCGGTCGAGGATAAGGTTCGACGTACCGCCCTGATCGACCAGGTACGACATCGGTATGTCGAGCTGTTTCGAATCCACCGAACGGCCCTTAAATACCTCTTCGCCGGCGTATGTATTTCCCAGCCATATTCGCGTCACGAAATCCGGCGTGACCTTTTCAAAGGTGTTGAAATACTTGTCGAGTGCAAGCAGGATAAAGACGTTTTCCTGCGTGTTCGACCACGCACCTTTTGTGCGGTGATCAAGAAGGCCGCGAACGAGCTTGGGTATAAGGTCGTTCTTCGGGTCGGCCTTGATCATAGCTTCGAGCAGCACACCGTCGGCTCGGCGATTCGAGTACATGATGAGCCAGGCTCCGTCGCCGTAGTTGGTGACGAAGTTCGCCGTCGCCGCCGTTTCGGTCGTGCGGTTCATCAAGTGACGGATGATCGCCTGAACCTCAGTCTGTGAGTTAGGGTCATTTGCGAGTACCGACAACACCCAACCCAGCGCCTCGAACGGCATCTTCTCGATCGTGGCTTCGGCAAGAAGTTTCTTTGTCTTCGCTACATCCTTGTCGCCCATCATGTCGCGGATGTACAAGGCGTATGCCGAGATCGTCCAGCGGACTTCCGGCGAATTCTTGTACCACTCGTCGAAATGCTTCTCGACGTCCTTGAGATAAGGCTTCGTCTTATTCAGCATTTCATCGGGCACTTTGTAGCCCTTTGCCTTTGCCAACGCGAGTGCGTGAGCGACGTGGATCGTCAGGAATGGATATTCATAACGCTCCTTGTCCTTCTTCCACAGGCCGAAGCTTCCGTCGTTTCGCTGACGCGACTGAAGTATCTCGATATCGCGTGCGTAGTATTTGTTAAGCTGCTCGGCGGTCGGCATGTCCTTCGCCTTGAATGCAGACAGCACATCTCGCATCGCAGCGATCGAGATCATTCGCGACGAGATCTGCTCCGAGCAGGCGTAAGGATAGTTTGTCAGGTACAGGAACGCGTCGGTCAGTTCCTGAAGCTGAGTTGACGACGTTGTGACCTCAAGCCCGCCAAACTGCGGATAAACATCCCCCGGCGTCGTCACCGGCTGAATGATCGCTCCGTTCTGATCGGTCGTGCCGTATGTCGCGAACGCCTCGGTCGTCGCCGGGGTCCAGACCGGCAGAGAGATCTCGGCTGCGTCGCTGAACTTGCCCGATGTTGCGGCGATCTGGAATCTTGCGGTTCCCGCCTTTATCGTCGAGACCGGGAAGCGCACCTCAGCCCGGTCATTCGCTTTGACCACTACACGTTTGCCCTTGCCGCCCGTAAGCTCGGCATTAGTGGCGCGAATCGCCACATCCACCGCCATGTCCTTGTCCGTCTGATTCTGAACAACAACCGGCAGCTCGACACGATCGCCGAAGTTCATAAACCTCGGAGCACTCGGCCGCACCATCAGCGGCTGCTTGGCCGTGATCGTCGATTCCGCCTTACCAAACCGCCGACCCGTATCGACCGAAACCGCCGTAATGCGGTAGCGAGTCAGGTTATCCGGCAGCTTCACATCGACGACTGCTTTGCCGTTTCCATCTGTTCGAACCGTCGGCGACCATAGCGCAAGTGCATCAAAATTCTGGCGCAGATTGATCGATGAGTTCGGCTGCTGTGCCTCCTCTCTGTCGTCGGCCATCGCTTCATTCGCGACCATGTCCCTGCGTTCGGCCGACTTCTTCATCTCGCTTCGCGGAGCAGCCGAGGGACTCATGGCCAGAACGCCGCCCGACACGGCCCTTCCGGTAGCAAACTCGTCGATACTTCCCGGCGGTGGCGGAGCCTTTACATCACCCGGATTCGCCAGCAGTACATCCTTCCGCGAATGATAATCCGTCACGCCCGCACCGCGAGCCGTGTAAAACGTGCTCATCGGATCGGCGATCGTATATCGCGTCAGTGCGAGCACGCTTTCGTCGACAACAACAATGGCGACCTCGCTATTGACAACGGGTTCACCGCGACTGTCCGTGACGGCGACATTGACCTTGGTCGAGCCGCCGGGAGCCAGCGTCTTGTCAACCGGCTCGGCCGCGACCGTCAGCTTGCGCGACGCAGTCGAGATCGACAGATTGATGTTTCCGCTCGCAAAGGAGGGCCGCTTGGCAAGTTTCGGGTCAACCTCGCCCTTATCATTTGTCCGGGCACTTGCTCCGACGAGATCGACCTGTGCCGTAATATTAGGCAGGTACTTTTCTTCGAGCGGGATCCTGAGTGTTATCGACGAATCTTTCATCGTGAATCGCTCGGTCTTGACCAATCCCTCACGCCGCAGAGTCAACACGCCTTCGGCCGGCGTGAACGGCGAGATCACAAGCAGTTCGGCGACGTCGCCCGGTGCAAAATCCTTTTTCGACGGGATGATCTGAGCTTCTTCCTGTTCGACATTGCGTTTCGGAGGCGTCTTGCCTCCCGGAACCCAGATCGTAAATTCGCTCTCGTTGTACCTTTCCCGATCATCCATTACGGTCGCAGTTATCGTGTAGCGGCCGCCATTCTTAGCAATGAACTCACATTTCTGGGCCTTGTCAGCCGACTTTACAGTGCAGGTCTGTTCGTCGATAGTCACTTCTTTCCAAGAGCCCTTGTCGAATGCCCAGTCCTTCAATACGGCCTTTATCTCGGCATCGCGGCCCGCAACGAGATTGCCGTCGATATCCGAAACGATAGATTCCACAACCATCTTTTCGCCCTTTTGAACGAAGGTCCGCGGAGTCTTGATGCCAACGTATAGGTTTGCCGGATGTACCAACAGCGACGTGCTGCTAGACCATGTCTGGCGATTAACGTCCTGAACCGATGACGACGCAGTGATCGCGTAGGGCCGCGGAGGCTTGACCGATTCAAAATCGACCTTGAGGAGGTGCTTGCCGCTGGCGTCGGTCACGCCTTTGAAAGATTGCGACGTACCGCCGCCACCGCCACGACCGCCAAATTCGCCATAGTCGTAAACTCTCCACCACGGCACCCACGTACCGAAGGTGAAATCATCACGATTTGGCGGCGTGTAATTTGTCGGCGTTGCACTCACCGTCCAATTCGTCTCGGCATTCGCAAGGCCGCCGCCGGCGTAATATTTCGCCTCTACTGAGAGCATCGCGTTACCGCCCACGAAATGCGGCGCGGGCGTCTCAACCTTTGAGGTCACTTCGAATTCCGGTCGGCGAAATTCCTGGATCTGAAACTGGTGCCCGTAACTGCCGCCCGAAATGCTTGTGTTTGTCGAAAGATCGATTCGCGCGTAACCGAGGTTTGCGTTATCCGGGAGCCTGAATTTGAAGTCGAACGCCCCGAAGGCATTCAGATTCCCCGTACCCTTTGCGATCTCGTTGTTTCGAGGATCTTTGACCGACCACGTCAGGCCGCTTGCGACATCGCCGAGCCCCTGAACATCGCCGAGTTTGCCGCCGGTTACGCGGCGAATGTATCCCTTGACCGAGACTTCCTCTTTCGGTTTGTACAGCTTTCGGTCGTCGAATACGAACCAGCGAAGCTGGTCAAAATCGGCTTTCTTGTACCAATTCCCTCCATCCTGCCAGTAATAGTCCGTGTTCTCCGGCAGAAACGCGACGTCGCGACCGCGTTTTGCGACCAACAGATTCATTCCCTTTTGCGACGGCGCCTCCGGCAGCGGCAGGCGAAGAATACCGCTATCGCCTGTCTTGTCGGTTTGGGCTTCGGCAACTTTCTCCGTCTCCGAAATCGTGCCGTCAGCCTCGGTCGCCTCGATCTCGTCGCCGCTCGGGCCGCCGCGACCCCAACTCGACAGC
>CAYSMU010000225.1:0-5639 GCA_964432145.1 uncultured Chloracidobacterium sp. | reverse complement strand
TCGACGGATTCGATCTTCTTTGGCGGTTTTCTGCCTTCAAAAAAGAGTGAGCGGCGAAAAAGGCTCGACCAAGCCCGCGATATTCCGGCGACCCTCGTGTTTTATGAGACGCCTCATCGCATTGCAAAATCTCTCGCCGACTGTCTTGATGTGCTTGGCGACCGCCGAGCGGTCGTGGCCCGCGAGGTTACAAAATTGCATGAGGAATTTGCCCGAGGTACGCTCAGCGAGCTTGTACCGAAGTTCTCGGCCGCTGCCGTTAAGGGCGAGATCGTGCTGGTGATTGACCGCAGGTCGAAAATAACTGCTGAAAAAGCTCCCCCAGCGCCCGATTCCCTTTCGACGCTCGTTAAGAGCCTGATCAAAAAAGGCCTCGACCCAAAAGCCGCCCTGAAGACAGCTGCCAAGGAGTTTGGCATCAGCAAATCCGAAGCATACCGGCAAATCGAGAGCAGGAAAAACAAATAAGAAGGCGGAGCCCACTGCTGCGGCCCCGCCTCATACTTGACCCGAGCCGGTTAGTTTCTCTGCGAGAGTTCCGGCGGAAGCTGCTTATCTATCTTTGGCCTTTCCTTCAGATCGGTAAGCTCCCACATGGTCAAAAAGATCGTTCTCGTGACCTTTTCCATCTTCTGGTAATCGATCTTGTCAGGGTGATCGGTCGGCTGGTGGTAATCCTCGTGGACGCCGTCGAACCAGAAGGCGATCGGAATGCCGTTCACCGCGTAATTGAAGTGGTCCGAACGGAAGAAAAACCGATTCGTGTCTTTCGGATCGTCATACCGATAGTCATAAGCCAGCTTGAGGTACGAGTCGTTTGTGCCCTTTGTGACGGTACCGAGCGTGGAACTCATCATTTCCGAGCCGATGACGTAAATGGCATTCTCACCCGAGAGGTCTTTGTTCTTAGGGTTCGTGTCGCCTTCCTTCTTGCTTCGGCCGATCATATCGATGTTGAGCTGGGCAACGACCTTTTTGATATCGACGGTCGGGAATTTGTTGAAGTACTCGCTTCCCCAGAGGCCTTTTTCTTCACCGCAATGCCAAACGAAGAGCACCGAGCGTTTCGGCCGGACCTTGGCTTTGGCCAGCGCCTCGGCGATCGAAAGTACGGCGACCGTTCCCGAACCGTCGTCATCCGCGCCGTTCCAGATCTTGTCCGGCCCCGGAGCATTCGGATTAGTTCCGACATGATCATAGTGAGCGCCGACGGCGACCATCTCGTTCTTTAGAACGGGGTCGCTGCCTTCCCATAATGCGATGACGTTCTGCGTCCATTGCATTTCGGCCTTGGTAGCGATCTTGAAATCGAATGTCTTGGCCGCGCTAACCTCAAATGAGTTTGTATAACCGTCCAAAGGATTGCCCGCCTCGCCTTTGAAAATGGCGTTAGCCAGTTTCGGCGAAGCAAATAGCACCGTCATCTGCGGGCCGCCCTGAGGATTTGCCGGGGGTTGTGCGAGTTTGTCAACGACCATTCGGCTGCGGCCAAAATTCTGCGTCACGGCGGCCCAATTTTCCTGGAGGAACTTTGACGGAAGAACGAGCAATCCCGCTGCCCCGTTGGCCCGGGCATACGTGGCCGCGTCGGCCCACTCCGTGCCGCGGCCCGCCTGCGGCAGATCGGCCTGAGTAACGCCGGCAGGCATGGGCACAAGGCTGCGGCCGCCCAGCGGCCCTTCGCCATAAACTGCGACGAGTTTGCCTTTAACGTCGATGTTAGCGTAGGGATTCATGTTCTTCGACTTGATCATCCAGCCATTCCCGACAAAAACGATCGGTGCGGTGATCCCGCCAGAACCTGAGGCACGAGCTACATCTTCGCCGTAAGCAAAGGTCTCGCCGCCCAGTTTGACCGAGGTCGCAGCCGCGTCTATCGCATCACGGCGAAGGGCGATCTTCTGGAAAAATGTACCGTTATCTCCGGCGGGCTTGAAACCCCAGCGTTCGAGATTCATTTTGAGAAACTCCGCCGTTACATCGAGGCCGTAAGATGGCGTGTCGCGTCCGCCCATCGCATCTGACGCGACGAAATAAAGGTAATTGCTTAGCTGGCTGGCTGTGATTTCTTCGGCCAACTTTCGCTCAGACGATGTGATCTTTACTGCCTGTCCAAACGCTGCCGACGGCAGCAGCAGGGACACGCTTAACAGGAATACAAATATTGTCTTCTTCATAAACTCTCCGAGATTTGGATGATCTGATAGCAACTGGTGAATACGTGGTTTTCGCAAAATAGTTTCGGGCCTTAACTGCCGACAACACAGATCTTGTGCTTATCTGCGAGTTTGACCATTTCTTCGCGGTCAAAGATCAGGGTCTTTCCGGCGGTGACAGAAAGACATGTTGCCCCGGCGTCGATCATCGCCTCGACGGTCGGCACGCCAACAACCGGAACGTCGAACCTCATATCCTGATCAGGTTTAGCGACCTTCACGACCGTAAGCTTGCCTTTCGCGAGTTCGCCTGCCCGACGGATCGTCGCGTCCGTGCCCTCCATCGCCTCAATGGCAACGCAGGCCTTTGACCTGACAACGATGGTTTGCCCGAGATCCAGCCGGGCTATCTCGCCCGCTATATGAAGACCGTATTCGATATTCTGTATCTCTTCGCCGTTCGGCTTTCGTTTTGTCAATGCCCCTTCGGTAGCGAGTTGATCTTTGATGAAGTGGGTCGAATCAATGAGTTCTATCCCTTCCCGTGCCATTTCATCCGCCACGCCGCCTATCAGGGCGTCAGTGTTACGCCTGGGCAAATTCCATAGCAATCTGACCATTCGCAGATCGGGCATCGCCCCCGAAAATATCTGTACGTGCTTCACCTGTCCGGCCATAATGGCACTTTTGACATTGTGTTTCTTGAAGAACGAGATCATTTTGCTCAGTTGGCCGATGCCGACCCATTCAACATTCGCCGCGACCGAAGTGATCCGCGGGTCGGTCTCTTCCCTGATCGCCACAACGACGAGGTCGACACCGGCTCGCCTGGCACCTTCGACGACCAGGAATGGGAATTTGCCGTTTCCGGCGATCAGACCGTAATTCATATTCGAAGCCTTATTATCGGAGACGGGTGCAAAGCTTGTAAATGTAGTAAAGTGCAAAATAGGCGGTGTAGCTGCCAAACCCAAAACATTTTCATCGATTTTGCGTATCAGGTGCTTCGTTACACCCGAACGCTGATAACAGAATATGTACAAATATCTCTACCCCGCGTCGTTACTGATCGTCGTCATCACTTTTGCCGGATTTGCTCAAAGTTCGGCGGTTTATCTCACGGAACCCGCGCTCTCGCCCGACCGTAAGGAGATCGCGTTCGTTTCGGGCGGCGATATTTGGTCGGTCGCCGCCGAAGGCGGCCCAGCGAGGCTTCTCGTTGCACATCCGGCAAACGAATCAAAGCCGCTCTTCTCGCCTGACGGCCGTTACCTGGCATTCGGTTCGAATCGGACCGGCAACGGCGACATCTATATTCTGGAAGTATCGTCGGGGGCATTGCGGCGGCTGACGTTCGACGATTCGAACGATCAGCTTGACGCGTGGTCCCGTGACGGAAAATGGATCTACTTTTCGTCAAGCAGCCGCGATATCGCCGGGATGAATGATATTTACCGCATCTCCGCGTCAGGCGGCACTCCGATGCAAGTTAGCTCGGATCGCTACACAAGCGAGTTCGAGGCGGCACCGCTCGCCGACGGCTCGTTGATATTTGCCGCACGCGGTAACTCGGCTGGCCAGTGGTGGCGCCGCGGCCACAGCCATCTTGATGAAAGCGAACTATGGCAAAAGACCGGGGAAACCTACGCTCAACTCACGCAACGCGGCGCAAAGCAGATGTGGCCGATGGCTTCGCCCGATGGCTCTAAGATATATTTCATGTCCGACCGCTCGGGCCACCAAAACATTTGGATGATGCCGAGAGGCGGGCAGGCAAAGCAGATCACGAACTTCACCAGCGGCCGCGTTCTATGGCCGACGATCTCGTATGACGGGCAGGAAATCGTCTTCGAGCGGGATTTTCGTATCTGGAAGATGAGATCGGACGGCGGAGCAAAGGAAGTCCCGATCTCTCTGCGCGGCGCGGCGTCAAGCCCGATGACCGACCGCGTATCACTTGGCTCACAAATACGGGAATTGTCTCTGTCCCCTGACGGGAAAAAGGTAGCGGTCATCGCACGGGGCGATGTCTTCGCGGCGTCGGCCAAAGACGGCGGCGAAGCCGTTCGCGTAACGAACACTCCGGCGGCCGAGTCGTATGTTACATGGTCCGCGGACAGCAAGCGCCTGGTTTACGTCTCAGAACGCAGCGGCTCGATGGAGATCTTTCATTATGACTTCCCCTCCGAGACCGAGACGCAGCTGACGCGCGGAAATAACATGGATGCGTCGCCGGTTTTCTCGCCCGATGGCAAATCGCTGGCGTTTATCCGGAATTCGCGCTCGTTGATGACCCTCGAACTTGAGTCCAGAAAAGAGCGAGAGGTCTCTACGCTCTACGCGGACCCGCCGCCGCTGCTCGGCGGAGACACATTAAAATGGTCGCCCGACGGGAAATGGATCGCCTTCCTGACCGTTTCCCCGGAAACTCGTTCGTACACGAACGTGAGCGTCGTGCCCGCAGCGGGCGGGACGGCAAAACCGATCAGCTTTCTCGCTAATTCTAACAGCGGCTCTCTAGTATGGAGCCCGGACGGATCGTACATTCTCTTTGACACCAGCCAACGTACGGAAGACGGACAGATCGCCAGGATCGATCTGAAGCTAAGGACGCCCAAATTCCGCGAGGACCAATTCCGCGATCTCTTCAAGCAGGAAAATCCACGAGAGCGTCCGGCACAGCCGGTAGCCCCTCCATCACCGGTACCCTCGCCTGCTCCGACAGCCGAGAAGAAGGACGATTCGAAAGCAACTGAGATCGTCTTTGACGATATAAGAAAGCGTCTGAGTTTTATCGGTACGGGTCTGAATAACAATTCCGCCGTGATCAGCCCGGACGGGAAGACCCTGATCGTTTTAGCATCGGCCGAGGGTCAATTCAACCTTTACACAATGCCGCTCGACGAACTTGCGACGGATAGTTCGGCACGACAGCTTACATCCACCGCCGGATTCAAATCGCAGGCTCAGTTCACTCCTGACAGCAAAGAGGTCTATTATCTCGAGAACGGCCGCATCCAGATCGTCGGCCTCGACCGCCGCGAAGTCCGCCCGCTTAATCTCAATATCGACATAAATGTCAACTTTGCGGAAGATAAGATGGAGGTCTTTAAACAAGGCTGGCGTTATCTGCGTGACAATTTTTACGACGACAAATATCACGGCGTAAATTGGGAAACGGTACGTTCGACCTATGAGCCGCTAGTCTCGTCTGCGAGGACGATGGACGAGGTCCGCCGGCTGATGAATATGATGGTCGGTGAACTAAATGCGTCGCATCTCGGCGTTACGGGCCCGTCGCCATTCACGGCGTCGCCGGTGGGCAAGCTCGGGCTGAGGTTCGACCGCGGTGAATATGAATCAAACGGCAGGCTGAAGGTCACGGAAGTTATAACTCTAAGCCCGGCTGCAGTGACAAAGACAATTGGCGTCGGCGACTATCTAATTAGTATTGACGGCGTCCGGATCGCTGCCGGAGTCAAC
>CAYSMU010000224.1:0-5665 GCA_964432145.1 uncultured Chloracidobacterium sp. | reverse complement strand
CGGTTGATGTTACGCGATGATTTGAGCGAAACGGAGGCCCGCCTGCGGATCGGCTCGCAGATGCCGCAAGAGGAGAAAAAACGTTACGCCGACTTTCTCATTGATACTTCCGACGGATTCGAAAGTACAAGAGAATCGGTTGCCGCGGTCTTTCGGCGGCTTAGATCTGTCGCCATTTGATGATGGCAATTTACAGGAATATTTCGGCCCCCGCTATCGCCGTCTCACCTAGCCGGCTGGCCGGGATGTGCCTCGCAGGCGTTTGTTTGATCTCTTCCTGCACGCAGATCGAACGGCCAAAGGTCGAGCCGTTTTTCGCGGTCACGCTTCCGCCGCCCAAGCAGGAACTTCGCTGGAGCAACGGTAAAATGCCGAAGAGCCTCGACCCTGCCCGCGCAGCCGCACCTCCGGAAACCGACTTGATACGGGCCACGTACGACGGGCTGACTGACCTCGACAGCAAGACGCTGCGGGCCGTGCCGGCAGTTGCCGAGAAATGGGAGCCGTCCGATAACTTTAAGACATGGACATTTACGCTGCGTAAGGATGCGCGGTGGACAAACGGCGAACGCGTCGTTGCGACGGACTTTGTCCGCTCGTGGAAACGCTTGGTCGAGCTGCGCGATAAAGCGGCAAATCGTTTTCTATTCCAGAATATCGTAGGCATGTCCGAAATGGCAGAGACCAAGGGTGAATCGACGGGCCAGCCGGGGGATTTTTTACACTCTGCCCCGTCCGGAACAGGTCCTGAATCGCCGCCATCGATTCCCCCATCGGCGATCTCACCTCAAAACCAGATATCGGCAAGTGACCCGGCTCCAACGCCCAAACCGGCTGAGCCTGGCAGCGAACCGATCGGCAAACCTACGCCGGCCGCTCCAAGGTTCGGCGTCGAGGCCGTAAGCGATACGACGCTCAGAGTATCTCTCGATCTTCCGGACAAGGACTTTCCCAAGCTGGTAGCAAATCCAATATTCAGACCGGTTTTCGGGGACGGTTCTAGCCTGGACAAAGAACGCCTCGACCACTCGGCTGTTACGAATGGTGCGTTTCGCATCGTCAGGGTCACAAATGACGGCATAACCCTCGAACCAGCGGAAACTCATTGGAACCGGAGGTCCGTGGCTCTCGAGAGCGTCCGTTTTGTTGCCGCCGCATCGCCCGAGAGTGCACTAGATGCTTATAAGAAAGGCGAGGTCGACTTAGTGACAAATGCCGCCTTTGAGCCTCTCGCCCTAAAACTGCTCGCACCGTACGAAGATTTTCGCCGTACCGCGCACAGTGCACTTAATTTCTACGAGTTCAATACTTCTCACGCCCCTTACAGTGACCGCCGCGTCCGCGAGGCTCTGGCGATCGCGATCGACCGAACCAAATTGACCGAAGGCGACCTTGAGGGAATGATGCAGCCGGCGAACGCGTTTAACTTGCTAGGCGAAAGCAAGCACGAGATGCTCTCGCTCGACGTGGAGAAAGCGAGGCAATTGCTTGAGAAGGCAGGCTTTCCGGATGGAGCCGGTTTTCCGGTTATTCGTTTGGTCGTCAATCGAAACGACACCCAGCAGCGTGTCGCGCGGTCGGTCGCTCGAATGTGGCAGCAAAATCTAAACATCGAGACCCAGATCATCGTAAAAGAAACAACTGAGATCGAAACGATACGTGCGGCGGGTGATTTTGATATTCTGCGTCGCGGAATGGTGCTTCCGGCGAATGACGAATTGGTATCGCTTGCGTCAATATTCGGAACGGCGAGAAGGGCAGTAGCGAACGAAACGACTGAAGCGATCACAGGAATGCCAAAGGACCGCCCTGAGACGCAGGGCCCGAATGCTCCGGACGAATTGGTGGACGGCGGCGATGCTGATAAGCCGCAGCCCGAGGATGAAATGACTATGACCGAGGCCGACGCGGTGTATGAACTTCGGGCGATCCCTTTGTACTTCCCAACGTCCTATGCACTTGTAAAGCCTTATGTGCGCGGCTTCGAGATGAACGGGCTCGACGCTCCGTCACTAAAGGAGATCAGCATCGACAGCACCTGGCAGCCAAAGGGCGGCAGAACAGACCAGTAGCAAGGATTATGCTGCGACTCGGGTACGAAATCTTCAGAGGCCTCGCGATCGTTACGATGATCGCGGCGATGCTCGCCGGCTGCACAACATCGGGCGGCGGCAAATACTTCGGCAAGACAGTGCCGCCGTCTGAGGACGTACTGCGATACGTTTCCGGCTCAGAGCCCGAGACTCTCGACCCGCAGCTTCCCGACGGACAGCCCGAGGCTCGTATTTTCATGGCTCTGTACGAAGGCCTGGTCGAATACGGCCCAAAAGACCAGCAGCCGATACCGGCATTAGCAAAAACCTGGGAGATCAGTCCAAAAGTTGACGAGTTCATTTTCCATCTCCGCGACAATGCGAAGTGGAGCGATGGCAAGCCTATCACCGCACACGATTTTGTCTTCAGCATGCGTCGCGGCTTTGCTCCCGAAACGATCTCACGTACCGCCGGCCTCGGTTACTTTATCAAATATGCCGAGGCATATAACGGTAATAAGGTTTTTGCGAAAAAGGCAGGCAAATTTATTACGGCGGCAGACCTCGGCGGAAACGAAGCACAACAATCGGCTTCGATCGGCCCGGAGACCGATTTTTCTAAGTTTCTCCACTCTCCTGATCGCGTTACGCTGGACGGCGATGCAGCGAAACGAGCGAAAGAACTCGCCGCCAACGCTAAGCTCGCCTCGCTCGTCGACGGAGCCGAATTCGTTCCCGTCAGAGCCGAGGATATTGGCGTCGAGGCGATCGATGACCATACGGTACGAATTACCCTGCGGCAAAGTGCTCCGTTCTTCCTCGGCCTTTTGGCTCATCAATTTTTCCGCGTGGTCCCGCAGCACGTCATCGAAAAGCATAAGAAGGACTGGACGAAGCCCGCAAATATTGTTACCTGCGGTCCGTATCGGGTAAAAGAATATCGTCCTTACGATGCCCTGATCGTGGAAAAGGACCCAAACTACTGGGACTCCGCCAATGTACATCTCGACCGGATCGAATTCTATCCGGTTGAGGAGCTTTCGACGATCATGAACCTCTACAAGGCAGGATCGATCGACGCGTTTCTTAACCATACGGTTCCCTCGTCATGGATCGGCGAGATTCGTCAGTACAAAGACGAATACCTTAACTTCCCCGAGGCGGCTACGGCATACTATTCAATAAACATAACAAAGCCGCCTTTTGACAACGTCAAGGTGCGGCGGGCGTTCCTTCACGGTCTTGACCGCGAAGCGCTTTCCAATTTCCGCAAGATCACGCAGCCGCTGTATCGCACAGTGCCGCAGGGGCTCTTCCCCGATTATGACCGCGCAGCCGAGTCGATCGGCGAACGGATCCGCGTTGAACGGGCCATTGCTCCGGACGAGTGGCCAAAGCGGTATGCTTTTGATGCCGAGAAGGCCCGCAAACTCATGGCCGAGGCGGGATTTCCGGTGCAAAAGAACGGAGACGATTATTCGTGCCCAACCTTTCCGACCGGTGATATCGCGATCACATACAACACTGGCGAGAGCAATAAATCCATTGCCGAGTTCATTCAGGCCCAGTGGAAGAAGAACCTTGGCGTGACCATTCCGCTCAAGACGATGGAGTTCAAGACATACCTTCCCTACTTCAAATCACTGCAATACGATGGATTTGCGCAATTCCTGTGGTCGGCGGATTATATGGACCCCTATACCTTCCTTAGTTTGCAGTACGGCGAGGAAAACGAGGGCGGTTCGGGATTTTATGACCCCAAATACGATAAGATGCTCGACGATGCAAATACCGAGCTTGACGATGTTAAACGTTACGAGATGCTCGCCCGGGCAGAGGAATACCTGATGGAAAAGCTTCCCATGATCCCGTTGACCGTCAATGCTACGAACTGGATGAAGAAGCCTTACATCAAGGGAATGTATCCAAATCCCGGCACGCTTTGCGCGTGGAAATTTGTCTATATCGAACGCAACCCGGATAAATGGGACAAGGATGTCGCCAATATTATGACGACACCAGATCCAAAAGCCGATAAGCAGCTTGCAGACGTCGTTAGTACACAGAAAGCAGCGGTGAAATAAGACAAGATGCTAAGCTTCATCCTCCGCAGACTGCTGATCATTATCCCGATGGCCCTCGTCGTGGTGACCCTTACGTGGGGGTTGATCCGCATCGCACCGGGTAATTTCTACTCCGGAGAGAAGAAGCTGCCCGCCGCGGTCGAAGCAAACATCCGCGAGAAATACGGGCTCGATAAACCGTGGTACACACAGTACGGTATGATGATGTCAAACATCATCCGCGGAGATTTCGGCGATTCGCTCAAATATCAGGGCCAATCGGTGAATGAGATCATCACCAGGCATTTCCCGTATTCGGCGACGATCGGATTGCTCGGTTACCTGCTCGCCCTGATGATCGGGCTGTCGGCCGGCATTGTTGCCGCTCTGCGGCAGAATTCGCCGTTTGATTACGGGTCGATGTCGCTCGCAATGCTCGGACTCTCTATTCCAAACTTTGTCCTCGGACCGATCCTCGTCTTTGTTTTCTCGTTTTGGCTTTATCTTCTGCCGCCAGCGCGTTGGGGTGGAATTTCAGGCCTCGTACTACCCGTTTTTACTCTCGCAGCGATCTATGCCGCATACATTGCCCGCCTGACACGTGCTGGCATGCTCGAGGTCATGCGTTCGGATTACATTCGCACCGCACGGGCGAAAGGGCTTGATGAAAAGTCGGTCTTGCTTCGTCACGCGCTTCGCGGCGGGCTCGTTCCGGTTGTTTCGTTCACCGGCCCGGCACTCGCAGCGTTACTCGCCGGAACGGTCGTGGTCGAAAAGGTCTTTGCGATTCCCGGCCTTGGCAATATTTTTATTCAGTCGGTCCTGAATCGCGACGAGCCCCTGATCCTCGGCATAGTCGCGTTTTTGTCGATATTGATAATGGTCTTTAACCTGATCGTGGATATCTCGTATGGATTTCTCGATCCGCGGATCAGGTACGAATAGCGATTTGGTGTTTATTGAATTGCGTCAAACTTTTAGTGGAGGATAATTTGACCACAATTAGACGGCGTTTTAGCCAAAATTGGGCTAAAGCTCGTGGCAATTGAATGACAGACAATGCTGAACAAATAAAGAGTGCATCACTCTGGCGCGACGCCTGGAAGCGGTTGCTGCGGAACAGGCTCGCCGTCTTTGGCATGACGGTGCTCGCGCTCATGATCGTGGCGGTTTTGGTCGGCCCGGCCATCATCTACTGGGCGACAGGTTATACGTACGACATGATCCCGACTGACCGCGAACTCGTGCGTTCGTCGGCACCGTCGCTATTGCACCCAATGGGAACCGACGATGCCGGACGTGATATTCTCGCACGCGTTATGCAGGGCGGCCGCATCTCGTTGATGGTCGGCATTATTTCGACCACGGTTTCGCTGATAATCGGTGTTTCTTACGGAGCAGTCGCGGGATTCATCGGCGGCCGTATCGATAACCTGATGATGCGCATCGTCGATATACTTTATTCGATCCCATATATCCTGATCGTGATCGTACTGCTGTCAGTCTTCGGCGGGCCAAGCACGCCGGAATGGATCAAATGGCTCTCGACCCAGATCGGCGGAGCCGGCA
>CAYSMU010000223.1:0-5671 GCA_964432145.1 uncultured Chloracidobacterium sp. | reverse complement strand
ATCGAAGCCGTTCCTCAAGCCGTATCACGCGGTCCTGGACCCGCATCGCTCCGAGCCTCGCTACAAGCGGGATCAGCACGATCACCAATGCGAACAGCGTCCAGAATCCCCGCTCCCAGCCCGGCGCCATGAAGAGCCTGACGAGATGGCAAAGAAAATGGATGACCAAAAGCGGCATCAGAACGAAGTGAAATAAAGGGAACCAACGTGTGTGGTTCGAATAGTTTTGTTCAGCCATATTGGTGAAAGTCTCCTATTAGAGTTAGAGCTTCGTTTGCGCGAGTGCCTCTGGCGGCTTGCCTGTGAAATCCTCGCCCGGGTTAACGAATAAATTTTGTTCAAAACGATACTGTTTATCGTAAAGCTGCTTGTACCGGCCGTTAAGGGTAATAAGTTCGTCGTGCGTCCCGCGTTCGAGTATTTCGCCGGCTTCGACGACCAATATTTGATCTGCGCTTCGTATGGTCGACAGACGGTGCGCGATCACAAAGGTCGTACGGCCTTTTCTAAGATTGTTCAGTCCTTCCTGGATCAAAGCCTCGGATTCGCTGTCAAGGCTGGATGTCGCCTCATCGAGGATGAGAATGCGGGGATCGGCGAGCAACGCCCGGGCGATCGCGATACGCTGCCGTTGGCCGCCTGACAGTTTTACGCCCCGTTCCCCCACGACAGTGTCGTAGCCGTTCGGGAATTTCTCGATAAATTCGTCGGCGTTGGCAATGCGGCAGATCTCTTTGATCTTTTCAAGGTTCGCCTCGGGGTTTGAGAAGCGAATGTTATCTAGGATCGTTCCGTCAAAAAGGAAATTGTCCTGCAGCACGACACCGAGATGTCTGCGGTAATCACGGAGCTTCACGATCCGCAGGTCCTTTCCGTCAACGCGGATAGTTCCCTTTGTTGGCTGGATAAAATTCAGCACAAGACTGAGGATCGTCGATTTGCCCGAACCCGACGATCCAACAAGAGCCGTCGTTGTGCCCGCATCCGAGTGAAAGCTCACGCCCTTGAGTACGGGCACATCCACGTCGTATTCAAACTCGACGTCCTCAAAATCGATCGAGCCCTCGATAAATTCAAGCGGAGCGCGTTTGGCATCGTCCTCGTCTTCGGTGGTCATTGCCATGACCTCGCGAATACGATCAAGGCCCGCGAGTGCCTCGGTTATCTGGGTGCCGATCGAGGTCAACTCGATGACCGGCATCGCGAGCAGGAACGTGAACGAAATGTACATCAGAAAGTCGCCGAGCGTCATCGCGCCGCTCTGAACGGCGTTACCGCCGATGACGATCATCACGACGGCGACAGCGCCGATGATCACCGACGAGAACGAGCCGATCGCCGAAACACCGGTGACCGTTTTTGCGATATTTCTGAATAGCCGATGTGCGCCGCGAGCGAACGAGAGTTCCTCCCGTTTTTCGGCAGTGTATGCCTTGACGATCCGAATGCCGCCGAGCGATTCGCCGAGCCGGCCGGTAACCTCAGCGGTTATTTCTCCCCGCTCGCGAAAAACAGGCCGAAGCACCTTGAACGCATAAAGCAGCGCACCGCCAAATATAAGAAGCACGACGATCGTCGCCAGCGTCAGTTGCCAATTAATGTACATCAGGACGCCGATCGCGATGGTTGCGGTCACGAGGCTGCCAAGGATCTGTCCGAGGCCGGTACCGACCAGATTTCGGATGCCCTCGGCGTCGTTCATTATGCGCGAGATGAGTTGGCCGCTCTGTGTCGAGTCGAAATATGATATCGGCAATCTCTCGATATGGCTTTGCACCCGCTTTCGCATCTCGGTGATCGCCCGCTGTGCGGCCACGCCGAGGATCTGCGAGAGTGCGAAGGACGTCGCACCCTGAACAAGTGTCGAAATTCCGATCGCAAGGGCTATCCACTTGATCAGGCCGTAATTCCGGTTAGTGAAAACCTCATCGCCGATGTATTTGGTCGACGCGGGCAGCACCATGCCGGCGAGCCGCGAAACAAGCATCAGGAGACTGCCGGCCAACAGACGCCAGCGCGCATTCCACATGATCTTGCGTGCCTCTGCCCAGGCGGTCGCGTAGTTGACCTTTTTCTTCTTCATTATATTGCTCAGTTTTGAATCTCAACCGAGCCTTAGCCCTCGTCAGCCATGTAAGGATACCAAATTATGTTAAAATAACGTTGTGGAAGCGTCTCAAAAGTCCTTATTCCTTAAGTGGATAGATAACTGGAAGGCTATAGACCAGGTTCAGCAAAAGCTCCGTGTGGAGCGCCTGCGTAAGACGGTGACCAGCGATTCGATCGCGGCATTTGATACTGCATTTGAAGCCGCCCGAAGAGCTATTCCTGTTCGCAATACGTCTGGTTTGATCGAGTTTCATCGGCTTCTCGCCCGATCTTTATGAAAGGCCTAGTCGAAGTTGCGGCCGAACTCCAGACTTTCTTTGAAACACGCGAATGGCCGTTCTGTTTCATTGGGGGCCTTACCGTGCAAGCTTGGGGAGAACCACGCCTGACACTTGACGTCGATGTAACGATACTCGCAGGGTTTGGAAACGAGATGGCATTTATCGAGCCTCTGATGAAAAACTTTTCATCCCGCATGGACGACGCAGAAAGGTTCGCTCTTGAGCGGAGGGTGCTTCTGATCGAATCGGCCGACGGAATCGGAATTGATGTATCGCTTGGAGCGTTCGATTTTGAAGCTGAAATGATAACGAGGTCGGTGCTGTATGAATTCCTCCCAAACATTTCGCTGCGAATATGCACGCCAGAAGATTTGATCGTTTCGAAGACATTTGCAGGTCGCCCAAAAGACTGGATCGATGTCGAATCGGTTGTCGAAAGGCAGATCAAACTCGATTGGGACTATGTTTTTAGGCAACTCGAACCGTTGGTGGACTTAAAAGAAGCTCCTGAACTTTTGACAAGATTGAGAGAAATTAAACAGAAACAACTAACTTGAATGAAGCAGACTTATATAGATCACCTTAAGAATCACATTGGCGAGTCCGTAACGGTTAAGGGCTGGCTGTACAACAAACGTTCGAGCGGTAAGCTCGTATTCTTGCAGATCCGCGACGGCAGCGGGATAGTTCAGGGCGTAGTCTTCAAACCGAACGACGAGACATTATATGACCTTGCGGACTCGCTCGGGCAGGAAAGCTCGATCATCGTCAACGGCACGGTGAAGGAAGACACGCGCTCGTCGCTCGGCGTCGAACTCGACGTCACCGGTCTCGAGGTCGTCCAGAACACGCACGATTATCCCATCACGCCAAAGGAACACGGCACCGAGTTTCTGATGGATCATCGCCACCTTTGGATCCGCTCGAAAAAGCAGCATGCGGTGCTGAAGATCCGGCACACGGTGATCAAGGCGGTTCGCGATTATTTCGATAACAACGGATTTACGCTCGCCGACACGCCGATCTTTACGCCCGCAGCTTGCGAAGGCACGACGACACTGTTTGAGGTCGATTACTTCGGCGACGACAAGGCGTATCTAACACAGTCCGGCCAGCTTTACAACGAAGCGACCGCTGCGGCATTCGGCAAATCGTATGCCTTCGGGCCGACGTTTCGTGCTGAGAAATCGAAGACACGACGCCATTTGACCGAGTTTTGGATGGTCGAGCCCGAGGTCGCTTACGCAGGCTACGAAGACATGATGGATCTCGGCGAAGGTATGATCCTCTTTATCGTTGATCGAGTACTTACAGACCGACAGGAAGAGCTGAAGACGCTGGAGCGTGATTCGTCGGTGCTGGAGGCGATCAAGGGGCCTTTCCCGCGTCTGCATTACGACAAATGCGTCGAGATGCTGCAGGAAGGCCATGCAGAGGGCGAACTCGAGAACCGCTTTGAATGGGGCGGCGATTTCGGTGCTCCCGATGAAACGTATTTGTCGAAACAGTTCGGCCTGCCCGTGTTCGTTCACCACTTCCCGACCGTGATCAAAGGGTTTTACTTCGAGATCGACAAGGACCGTCCCGAATGTGCTCTCGGCATCGACCTGCTCGCCCCCGAGGGCTACGGAGAGATCATCGGCGGCGGCGAACGTGCGGCTTCACTGGAATACCTTGAAAAGCAGATCGAAGCTCACGGCCTCCCGCGTGAATCGTTCGAATGGTACCTCGACCTCCGCCGCTACGGCTCGGTCCCTCACGCCGGTTTCGGCATGGGAATAGAGCGCTGCACAGCCTGGATGGCAGGTATCGAACACGTCCGCGAGACCATTCCGTTTCCGAGGATGTTGTATAGATTGAGGCCGTAATATGATTTTGACCGATGAGGAAATCGAAGAGATTCTGGCGGATGAGGACTTCGACATCTCTGCTGTTTACGATCTTGGGAAGGGTGGCTTGGGTGAGAACTTTAATCTTTGCAGCCCAAAAATGACGGAAGCCATTCGTCTTGCATTCGAGAAGGGGTTAAAAGAAGCGCGTCGAAAACACAAGGAAGCGGGAGTTCCAATAGTAGTTTCGCGGAACGGAGAGATTGTTTACATTCAGCCTGACGAGATTGAAGTTGATTGAAGGGCGACGTTTAACAAGTCCGCGAAACCATTCCGGGCTGAGAATATTATATAGGTTGACGCCTTAACTATGACTGATCCGATTTCATTTGCGACTTCAATGTTGGCCTTGTTTATCTCGGGGTTGACTGCTTGGCTGACGCTTCTTAATCGAGGCAAAATCAAAATGACCCGACCGCTTGTGGTCTATTTTGGCCCTGACAAGCAAACCAATCGTCGCGAACGACCTTATCCCAAAGTCTATTTTAGGACATTGCTCTTTTCGACCTCGAAACGTGGACGAGTTATAGAAAATTTGTTCGTTAACATCAAGAAAGATGATAGTGAAACAAACTTTGGTATTTGGGTTCATGAAAGTGGAAAAATGCTCCGAGGCAGCGGACTGTTCATAGGCGAAGCCGGTTTTGAAGCAACCCATCAATTTTCACCCCATGATAAAGATAGTAATTTCACTTTTACCGAAGGGACTTATGAAATGAATGTTTTTGGACAGGTAGTCGATAAAGGGAGCAAGAAACTTTTCTTTCACACATTTACGATTACCCCTGAAACGGCGAAAGAAATGAGTGAGACAAATTTGGGAGTTTACTTTGACTGGGAACCCGGCAGTCAAACCTATGTCACCCATATTGATAGGAGTGTTCTGGAAATCTGACTGAAGAAAAATGTCAACATACACCGCAACGATCACTTGGAAGTCCGACTCGCCCGAGACTTTTACTAAAAATCGTTACTCTCGCGGGCACGAGTGGTCGTTTGACGGCGGTGTGGCGGTTCCGGCGTCGTCTTCGCCGCAGGTTGTGCCGAGGTTTTCGGTTGAGGCGGCGGTTGATCCTGAGGAAGCGTTGGTGGCGTCGGCGGCTTCGTGTCATATGCTGACGTTCCTTTGGCTGGCGGCAAAGGCGGGATTCAATATTGCCTCGTACACCGACAATGCGGTCGGCGAGATGGCAACAATGGAAGACGGCCGGCAATGGGTCGCAAAGATCACGCTCGACCCGCAGATCGAGTGGATCGGCGACGTGCCGAACGCGGAACAGCTTGCCGACCTTCACCACCGGGCACATGAAGGCTGTTTTATTGCGAATTCGATCAAATCCGACGTAGTGGTGAGCGGGATCTGATGAATTGCCCCTGGCTTTAGCCAAGGGT
>CAYSMU010000222.1:0-5720 GCA_964432145.1 uncultured Chloracidobacterium sp. | reverse complement strand
CCGAATAAGCGCCACACACTCTATCGTGCCGCTCCCGAGGCGTGGCTCGAATCGATCCTTCGCCGCGACATCTCTCTGCTCGACGCTAATCTCATTCTGTCGCCGATCTACAACCAATTTCGGTCGTCGAATGACAAGATCGACCTACTCGCCATTCGCAAGGACGGGCGGCTCGTGATCGTCGAGCTCAAAACGCAGCCCGACCGGGAGATGGTCTTCCAGTCGATCGACTATTGGCGGAAGATCGAACTGCAGCGGCGACGCGGCGTACTGGCGGCCGCTGACCTTTTCGCCGGACGCGAGATACTCGACAAACCGGCGATCATCTACCTCGCAGCTCCGGCGTGGAGCTTTCATCGCGATGTTGAGTATTTTGCGAGGGCGGTCTCGAGCGAGATCGAGCTATGGAGATTTGAGCTGCATGAGAATTGGCGCGCCAACATTCGGGTAGTATCGAGGGTCGATTACGCTGACGGCCTGACAAACCGGTAGCCGACACCGCGAACGGTTTGGACCACCTTCGGGTTATTCGGTTCGTCCTCGAGATGTTTGCGCAGGCGGACGATGAAGTTGTCGATAGCGCGGGTGTCGGTGTCCTCCTGCAGTTGCCATACGTCCTCGAGTATCGTCTTTCGCGAGACCGCCCGACCCTCGTTGTCGATCAGATAGCGGAGTAGTTTCGTTTCCATCAATGTGAGCCGGAACACCTCATCGCCGTGTCTTAGTTCGAGATTCGCGAAATCGATCTTTCGGCCATTTACTTCTGTTGTGTCACCGGCATTTGCCGGGACGTTTTCATCGCGGAGCCATTCGCGGCGGCGAAGAAGGCTATTGACACGCGCCAGCAATACCCCGAGATCGAAGGGTTTCGGCAGGTAATCGTCAGCCCCCGCGTCGAAGCCCTGAAGTACGTCCTCGGGCCGCCCTAAAGCCGTGAGCATCAACACCGGCGTGTAATCGCCCCGCTCACGCATGGTGCGAGCTACGTCGAAACCGCTGATCCCCGGCATCATCACATCGAGTATGACGGCGTCAAACTTCCCGATAGCAAGCCTTTCTACCGCGGCCTCGCCATTCGGGGCGATGTCGGCATCATAGCCCTCGGCCTCGAGATTAAATCTGAGGCCCTCGGCGATGGACGATTCGTCTTCCACGATCAGTATTTTCATAGCGATGGCATTTTTGTGATGAATGTACTTCCTTTTCCTATTCCGTTGCTTTTGGCGGTGATTCGACCGCCGTGCTTTTCGATGATCGAGCGTACGATCGGCAGGCCGAGGCCCGTGCCTTTTACGGGGGCTTTTGCCTGGCTCGGCACGCGATAAAACCGTTTGAAGATGCGCTTGAGATCGGCACGCGGGATGCCTACACCATGGTCCTTGACATAGATCTCGGCCATTTTTCCTCTTTCGCGCAGTTTTACAGACACTTTTGGCTTGTCGCCGGAATATTTGACCGCGTTGTCTATCAGATTTGCGAACGCCGTTTGGAGGTCCTGACGGTCACCCAGTATCTTCACAGGCTCGACGGGCGTCGAAAGCCGTATGACTTCCTTCGGGAGATGGTAACGTTTTTCAACGATGCTCACCGTTTCAGCGAGGATCTCGCCGAGATCATGCTCGGCGATATTCATTCGCCGCTGCTTTTCGCCGGTTCGGCTCGCGTGCAGCACCTGCTCGACCGTGCCGAGCAGGCGTTCATTGTCGGCCAGCATAACGTCGTAAAATTCGCGACGCTTCTCATCGCTCACCTCTCGGTTCTTCAGGGTTTCAAGATAAAGCTTTATCGAGGCGATGGGCGTTTTGAGTTCGTGCGTGACGGCGTTGAGAAATGCGTCGTGCTGCTCGTTTCGGCGGATCTCGCGTACCAGGAATATCGTGTTGAGGATCAGACCTGTAATGATCAACGCGAAGAATATCACGCCGAACACAAGCAAGGCGACCTCGCGAAGATTGAGCAGGATCCAACCGATATTGAGGGCGATCGCGAGGCCGGAAAGGCTGATCCCCAATATCAGAAAGAATATAGCTGTCCGGCGGCGCCGCATATGTAAGTCAAAAGTAGAAACTAAATGCCCAAAAGTAAAAAGCGAAAAGGCAAAACCCGAGTGAGCCTCGTGATCTTGCCCTTTAGGTTTGGTTATCTGAGTCGCCTACGCGGCTTTCTTCATGACCTTTGGCTCTTCTGACTGAGTCGCCAGATCGTATGCGTAAACATCGGTCGCGAGGCCAAGCTTTTCGAGGACGCGAAGCTGCTGCCAGTTGACGTCAAACTCCTTCCACGTGAGGCCGTGCTTTGCCGAACGCGGGTAGGCATGATGGTTATTGTGCCAACCTTCACCGAAAGTGACCGCGGCGACGAGAGCGTTGTTTCGAGAGTCATCTCGCGTATCAAACCTGCGGGAGCCCCAGAGATGGGTCGCCGAATTTACGAGCCACGTGAAGTGCCAGCCCATCACCGTTCTAAGGAATATGCCGGCGAACATCATCGTCCAACCGCCGATCGCGAACAGAATAGCTCCCACGACGATCGACGTCGCCCAGTAATATTTGTCTATAAAGACGAGGTACTTGTCCTTGATCAGATCGGGCGAATATTTTTGAATGGCGGTCTCGGGCTGAACCTGTGCCGTTCCGCGAAAGATCCAGCCGATATGCGACCAATAGGTGCCGTTACGCGGGCTGTGCGGATCGCGGTCAGTATCGGTGAATGCGTGATGGATGCGGTGCGTGGTGACCCATGCGACCGGGCCCGACTGGAGAGCGAGTGTCCCGCACGTTGCGAGAAAGCGCGTCAGCCAACGCGGGGTCTTAAAGCCCTTGTGCGTGAGCAGGCGGTGATACCCGAGGCCGATGCCCCAGCTTCCGGCGACCCACCATGTGATGAGCAACGCCGCGAGATTAGGCCAGCTCATCGTGATGACGGCGAATAAAGCCAGCACATGAAATGTGGCCACGAAAAAGATCGTGTCCCAGTGAAGCTTCCCGGGACGGATTGGTTTGAAGTCTACGACGTTTTGCACTTAGTTTATTAATTCCTCTATCTATCAGCTATTCGGGCGATCAGCCGCCCCTATACTTAACCCTAGCAGGTTTGAATAGCCGTAATTGTAAGAGTTTTGTAAGACTTACGAGCAGCGTCAAGGGTTCCCGGAAAGCCGTCGGTGACGTCAGCATAATTCGCCGCAGATCACGCGGATGACTCGGATCAAGAAACCAGGTGTTACTTACAGGTGTACTGCTTTGAAAACCACAGGCTGAGGAACTAAAGTATTCAGGTCACTCTCGCCCATGGCAAAAAAGAGCAAAAACCTCATCGCGATCGAGTATGCCGCCGCGCGTGCGGCGCTTGGCGTTATGGGCGTTTTGCCGCGGCCGGCGGCGATACGCGTGAGCATCTGGATAATGCGGCTGGTTTCGATCTTGCTGAAGAGTCTCACGCGGACCGGTATGCGAAACCTCGAGATAGCATTTCCCGAGAAACCGGTTGCCGAGCGGCGGAAGATATTAGCGGGTACGTTTGAGAATCTTGGCCGCGTGCTCGGAGAGCTTAGCCAGGTGCACAAGTTTACGCGGGAGAAGCTCGCTGAGGTTATCGATTTCGAATTGGACGACGAATCAAAAGCACTCTACGCACGGCAAAAGGCGGAACGCCGGGGCGTGCTCATAACCACCGGCCATATGGGGAACTGGGAACTGCTGGTGCTTGGCTTTGCCGCTCTTTACGAGCCGATCAGCTATCTTGCCCGTCCGCTCGACAACCCCAGGATCGATGACATGCTCAACCGTCGCCGGACTCGTTTTGGCAATTCGCCGATCAACAAGACAAACTCAGCAATGCTTGCGATCAAGATACTTCGCGAGGGCGGCATCCTCGGTATTTTGTCGGACGTCAATGCACAGCCGAAAGAGGGCGTATTCGTCCCTTTCTTCGGTGTGCCCGCATGTACCGCGGGCGGTGCGGCGATGCTTGCTATCAGGTCGAATGCGCTGATCTACCCTACATTTTGCGTCTGGGACGCCGCGGCCCGGCGGTATAAGATCGTGCACGGCGAACTTCTGGAGCCCGCGAATTCAGGCGACAGAAAGCAGGACATTTTCGATACGACTGCCCGTTTTACGGCCGAGATCGAGAAGATAATTCGACAGTATCCCGAACAATGGATGTGGATACACCGAAGATGGAAGACTCGTCCGCCGGGCGAGCCCGAGATATATTGATCCCCACGTCGTCTCCGGGTTGATCCGGGCCGGTCGGAGAACGCATCACGAATTCCCAGGTCGGAAGGCCCGTTCCTCCCGACGACAAGAATTTTGTATCTTATCCGGCAGGGCGCGTGTTATCATTTTAACGGCTGCTATTTCCTCCGTTTCTTCCGCGGAAACCTTACGACCGAGCTCCCCGAAGCCACCAGGAACCACATAATGTCTCAGTATGAAATGGGAACAGTCGTCCGACGTAATCGGATCGTTCGCCGCTGTTCCCTGGCCACAACCGTCGTCGCGTCCATAGTGATTCTCGGCTGGATGCTCGACTTGCCGTTGCTAAAAACAGTATTACCAGATCTGCCTGCAATGAGGATGAATACGGCACTCGCGTTTCTCACCATGTGCGCGGGCCTGTTCGTCATTTCAAACTATGGTTCGAGCGAAAAGCGGTCAAAGCTGCCCATCGTTTGCGGTGCCTTGGTATCGTTGATCGGGTTGGCTGCGATAGGTGAATATCTCGCCGGGTCGGACATCGGGATCGATAGTTTCCTGATATCGGCTCCGGCGACGTCGGACGGGATCCAGTTTCCGGGGCGAATGTCCCCATATTCCGCCTTTAATTTTGTCATCCTCGGTATCTCGCTCGGCATGCTGGGCCGGGGACGCCGATTTCAACAGATCAGCGAGTTTCTGGCCATTCTGGTTTCCGTGACCACCTTTGCCTCGGTGATGGGGTACCTCTACGGAGTCGAGCAGCTATATGGCGATGCTCAGGTCACGGCGATGGCATTGAATTCGGCCGTTCTCTTCTTCGCCTGCTCATTTTCTTTGCTGTCTGCAAATTTTGACAGCGAGACGGGAAAGCTCGTAACGAGCGACAGCCTCGGCGGCATGATCGCCCGGCGATTGATTCCTGCGGTCGTGCTCGTGCCGCTTGCGATCGACTTTCTGCGGGTAAAGGGGCAAGCTTTCGGGATGTTCGATCAGGGAATGGGGTCGGCATTGATGCAGTTCACACGTGTTCTGGTCATGGTATGGATCGTCCTCTACCTAAGCCGGGATATCCACGAGTCGGACACAAAACGGCGGATGCTCGAAAACGCGCTTGCCGAGAAGGAACAGCAGTTTCGCGACCTCTTCGATTATAGCCAGGGCATGATCTGCATACATGACCTTGATGGTGTTCTGATCACCGTCAATCCCGCTACGCTGAGATCGCTGGGCTATACAAATGAGGAAATGGTCGGGCAGAGCCTGGGCGAATTTCTCATGCCCGAACATACCTTGGAATTCAAGTACTATCTCAGGCAGGTAGAAAGTGAGGGCCTGTCAAACGGACTGCTTAGCTTGAAAACGAAAGACGGAAAGACCGTGGTTTGGCGGTATCACAATATTCTGGTTTCCGAACCGGACAAGCCTCCTTATGTCCTCGGCCATGCTCAGGATGTGACCGAACTGCTCAAGGCACAAAAGCAACACCGGAGCCTTTCGCAGACCGACTAGTTGACCGGC
>CAYSMU010000221.1:0-5740 GCA_964432145.1 uncultured Chloracidobacterium sp. | reverse complement strand
CCGAGAGTCTGGCACGATTGACGGCGAGCTTTACCCAATCGCGGATCGGTGCGTCTTTTGTCTGACAAGCCCTGAAAATATCGCCGTTTTGGACTTGTTGCGAGAGCAAGCAAACGCCGTTTTCGTCCTCGACCTTCACGGTCCCGTCACAGGAAATCTGAAAGGTCTTGTCGTGCGAACCATATTCTTCGGCCTTTTGAGCCATCAGGCCGACGTTTGGAACCGATCCGAACGTCCGCGGGTCGATCGCCCCATTTCTCTTCATGTCCTCGATGATCGCGGCGTAAAAACCGGCGTAGGTCCGGTCGGGGATCATGCAGACGGTGTCTTCTTCCAGGCCGTCTTTGTTCCACATTTTCCCGCCGCCGCGAACCAGGGCGGCCATCGACGCATCGACGATAACATCCGAAGAAACGTGGAAATTGGTGATCCCTTTGTCCGAATTGACCATCGCGAGCCGCGGGCCGTTTTCAACGGTACGTTCGATCTCGGCCCTGATCTCGGCTTCGAGCGGATGACCGGCAAGTTTCTCGTAAAGTGTTGCCAATCCATAATTTGGATTGATATCGAGCTCGGCAAATGTGTCCTTGTACTTTTCGAAGACGTCCTTGAAATAGGTCTCTACGATCGCCCCGAAAATGATCGGGTCGGAGATCTTCATCATCGTCGCTTTCAGGTGTGCGGAAAGAAGAACGTCTTTCTTTTTGGCCTCATTGATCGCCTGCTCGACGAATGATCTCAGGGCGGAAAGATCCATGATCGACGAGTCGATCACCTCGCCTGCTTTCAGCGGTGCAGGATCCTTCAAAACCTTCCGGGAGCCATCACTTCCGTAAAAAACGATCCTGAATGTTCCGTCCGACTCGACGGTAGTTGAATTTTCCGTTCCGAAAAAATCTCCGCCCGTCATATGGGCGACTGAGGTTTTAGACCCGGGCGTCCAAACGCCCATGCGATGAGGATTTGCCCTTGCGTAATTCTTGACCGCTTTTGGTGCTCGCCGGTCGCTGTTTCCTTCTCGAAGCACCGGATTTACGGCACTTCCTAATACCTTGGCGTATTTCTTATTGATGGCTTTTTCATCGTCCGTCTTCGGTTCAACAGGATAATTCGGAACGGCGTAACCCTGCTTTTGAAGCTCGGCGATCGCTTCTTCGAGCTGCGGGACAGAAGCCGAAATATTCGGCAGCTTGATGATGTTGGCTTCAGGTTTGGTTGCCAGCTCGCCCAATTCGGCAAGTGCGTCGGGCGTCTTCTGTTCGTCCGTCAAATATTCAGGGAAGGCGGCTAAGATGCGTCCCGAGAGCGATATGTCCGGGACCTCGATCTCGATATCCGCACACCTAGTAAATGCCTGGAGAATAGGTAAAAAAGAATACGTGGCGAGCATCGGGGCTTCGTCAGTTAACGTGTAATAGATCTTTGATCTGTCTGCCATTTGTTTGCCTGTCTGAAGTAAATTCTCTGTATCTGCCGAGCGTTTTTACGATCAGTGATTAACGCTATATTAAGTCGCATTACGTCAAAGGTAAATTTAGGCTCTGCAATATTCCCATTTCGGGATCAAAAAAGGCCGCCAAACGCGGGTATCCATTCCCTCGAAACGATTTAACCCTGTTACAATCCAGATGGACAATGGCTAAGGACCAAAAGTGCCCGATATGTTCGACGCAGGTCGCGTTTTCCGCGCGCTATCCGCAGTACGTGTGCGAAGCCTGCTTTATGCGGGCGGCGGATGAGGCAGGACGCCCATTGCGATTTGCGAATGTATCTCTCTCGGGCGGCTTTGCGGCTATCTACAGCGATACGCATGAGGAACGCGAATCGCACATCTGCTACATTAATGGTCTGAGGTGTTGGGCCGACGAGGCCCATATGGGCGGCATCGTGATTCAGCCATATGACGAGGAAGACTGAGAAAAAAGATCCGCTGGTTTCGATAATAATGGGCAGCAAGTCTGACTGGCCGACGATGGAGATTGCCTCAAAAACGCTAACGGAATTCGGGGTCGCGCACGAGAGCAAGATCGTCTCGGCCCACCGGACACCTGATCTTCTATTCGAATTCGCAAAAGGGGCTGAGGAACGCGGCATCGAGATCATCATCGCCGGAGCCGGCGGTGCGGCTCATCTTCCGGGAATGTGCGCGTCGCAGACGGTTCTTCCCGTACTCGGCGTTCCCGTTGAAAGCAAAGCACTTAAAGGCCTCGATTCGCTGTTGTCGATCGCACAGATGCCCGCCGGAATTCCTGTCGGAACACTCGCGATCGGAGCAGCCGGAGCAAAAAATGCGGCATTGCTGGCAATTTCGATCCTCGGTATTTCGCGTCCAGAGCTGCGTAAGAAGCTCGCCGTCTTCCGTTCAAAGCAGACCCGTACGGTTTTGAAGGACCGTCTCGCCTAACGGACACTGTTAAAACTTGTTGACACCGCCTGGCCGGATGGGTTTCAATGAACTAGAGATGCGTGGCCCACCGGGCCTGAACGCATTCGAACGGTCATGAATGCCATAAAGTGCCGTAATTGCCATCTGGTCAACCACGCATCGCTGTATGTGTGCCAACGCTGCGGCTTTGAGCTTACCGAGACGGTCCGCAAACCATCTGGCAGACAGAAGGCACCGTCGAGCGGCCTTTCTCTTCCGCTAAAGCTTGCATTGGCCGCCCTGGCTGGATTTGTCGCCTATTCTTACTTTGGCGGCGAACTTTCCCCGGTCCCGAATACCACGACCGCTGGTCACGCCACCGCCCAGCCACAGCCTACGCTTTCTCTCCGCAGCGAATACGAACAGCGGCAGACCGGTGCATACAAGAACGCGATCCAGAACAGTCCCGGCCTTGCCCAGTCGCAGAAGCGGCTCGAAGAAACCCAAAAGCTTATGCAGCCCCAACCGGCCAAGTCATCGAGATAGCCTGTTCCGCCTTTGGTCGGGGCTGTGGTAATCTTGGGCTTCACGAGCTATGCCGGTACTTCCAAACTCGACTATCGGTGTCTTCGGCAGCGGCCAACTCGGCCGGATGTTCGCTATCGAGGCGCGGAAAATGGGCTACCGCGTCCACACATTTTCGCCTGACAGCGACACTCCGACGGGTCAAGTCGCGGACATTGAGACATGCGCGAGCTACGGTGATCTGGATCGGGTAAGGGAATATGCACGCTCGGTCGACGTTGTAACATTCGAGTTCGAGAACGTTCCGGCTGCAACGGTCAACGCGGCGGCAGAATTCACCCAAGTTCATCCGCGAGGCGAGATACTGCATATTACTCAGAATCGCCTTCGCGAAAAGACCTTTCTCTCGCAAAACGGCTTTCCGGTCACGCCGTTTCGCCATATCAAACTCGTCGACGATCTTTATCGGGGCACAGCAGAACTCGGCTTTCCCTGCGTCTTGAAGACCGCTGGTTTCGGCTATGACGGCAAAGGCCAGGTAAAACTCTCAGGTCCCTCCGACATCGAAACGGCATTTGCCACCATGAAGGGCAGCGAAGCGGTTTTAGAGGCATTCGTGGCATTCGAGAAAGAGGTCTCGGTCGTCTGTGCCCGCGATCAGGCCGACAACTTTGCTCACTATGGCGTGATCGAGAATGAGCACCTCGATCATATTCTCGATGTATCGTTTGCTCCCGCGATCGTTTCACAAAAGGTTTACGACGAGGCGGTCGATATCGCCCGAAACATTGCAAACACAATGGGTTATGTCGGCACGCTGTGCGTAGAGTTCTTTCTGACAAGAGATGAAGAACTGCTCGTGAACGAGCTCGCTCCACGGCCTCACAATTCGGGGCATCTGACCTTTGATGCATGCGTGACGTCGCAGTTTGAGCTGCAGTTGCGGGCGGTCTGCGGGCTTTCGCTCGGTGCAACGGAGTTCTATCGCCCGGCGGCAATGGCCAATCTGCTAGGGGATGTGTGGCAGACGGGCGAACCTGATTGGGCGGCCGCTGCCGCGATGCCAAACGTAAAGTTGCATCTTTATGGAAAGCTCGAGCCGCGGCCGGGAAGAAAGATGGGACACCTGACGGCGATCGCGGACACGGCCGGCGATGCCGCATGGCTCGTACGCGAAGCGCGCCGCCGCCTAAATACGGCGAGCCAAAGCCACACCGGCTAACAGTCCTAGAAATCCAACAAGAACACTTAACAAAAGATACGACATTGCCAGGAACAATTGGCGCTCCCGAACGAGGCCGTAGATTTCCATCTCAAAGGTCGAGAATGTAGTAAAAGCTCCAATAAAACCGACTATAATTGCCATGGTCACGTTTTCGCTAACGTCAACCCGTCCGGCAAACATAGTCACCACGAATCCGATAAGAAACGACCCGACGATGTTGATGACAAAAGTGGGGAAAGGGAATTTGTCGAAGAGCGCGGCAATCGGTGAGATATTGACCAGGTAACGCGCCACCGCGCCAAAAGCGCCTCCGGCTGCGACCGAGAGTATCTTAACCGCTGTTTCCACGAACCATATTATACAGGTCGGCCCTCAAAGTGCTATTTGCACGCGATTCGGCGCCAAGCTACACTCAGGGTTTATGGCAGAGTCGCTTGTTTTCACAACTAATGCCGACCGCGAAACGATCTATCTTGAGATCGCGCCGCAGATCGAGGCATTGATAAGCGGCGAAACCGACCACATAGCAAATCTCGCAAATGTTGCGGCAGTTTTGAAGGAAGTTCTGCGATTTTTTTGGGTCGGATTCTATATTGAGAAAGAAGGCCAGTTGGTTTTAGGGCCCTTTCAGGGACCACTTGCTTGTACGCGTATTAATTTTGGTGAGGGCGTTTGCGGACATGCGTATTCGACCCGTACGACCGTAATAGTGCCGAACGTCGATGAGTTTCCGGGTCACATTGCGTGTGCATCTGAATCAAGGTCCGAGATAGTCATCCCAATAATGCGGCGTGATGGAACGTGTTTCGGTGTATTGGACGTGGACAGCGACCGACTTGACGACTTCTCCCAGAAAGATGCCGTTGGCCTTGGGCGAATTGTAAATACTCTTGAGCAGACGTTGAAGGCCTGATCGTTGATCGTAAATTATGAGTGCAGCCGAATACCCGTATTGGGTATGGATACTATTCTTTGCCGTTGTCCTTACAGCGCTTTTCGTTGACATCGGTATCGTCAACCGAAAGTCCCACGCTCCTACCCGAAAGGAGACCGTCAGCTGGAGCATTGTCTGGGTCGGGCTCGCATTAGCGTTCAACGCGTTCATCCTCTGGCAATTCGGTATTCCCAAAGCAAAGCTTTTCCTGACTGGATATCTGATCGAATTATCGCTTTCGATCGATAATCTATTCGTTTTCTTGCTGATCTTCACGTTTTTTAAGGTTCCCAAAAAGTACCAGCATCGTGTCCTTTTTTGGGGCATCATGGGAGCCCTCGTGATGCGAATGGTGATGATCTTTGCGGGAGCGACCTTGGTCGAGAGCTTTCATTGGGTCATTTATCTATTCGGAGCCTTCCTGGTCTATACAGGACTCAGCATGTTCCGTGATTCCGAGGACAATTTCGAACCGCACGAGCACATTATAGTAAGGCTGGCGACTCGCTACATACGCATTTCGAAGCACTATGACGGCGACAGGTTTGTTGTCACGCAGGACGGTGTTCGTACAGGGACGCTTTTGCTTCTCGTACTGATAACGGTCGAGGTTACCGATCTCGTTTTTGCTGTCGATTCAATTCCTGCCATCTTTGGCATAACCACGGATAGATTTATCGTCTATACCTCG
>CAYSMU010000220.1:0-5760 GCA_964432145.1 uncultured Chloracidobacterium sp. | reverse complement strand
CTCGACGATCTGTTTTGGCACGTTCGGCTCGACGGGTGCCATGTAGGGCGGCAGGAACAGACGAGCGCCGTTGGCTCCCTGCTGATGGATGTCGTGCACGATCTGCGGGTGCCAGACGTTGTGGATCTTGTCGACCGTGAGCTGCGTCTCGACCTGGGTGAAGGCGTACCAGTCGCGGTTGTTGTCGTGGCCGACGTATTTGTGATAAAGCTCCGGCGGCGTGGTGCCTTCGTACGGCGTACCGAGCGTTTTGTCGTACCAGTTCTTAACGATATCGACACCGTCTGGATTTAGGCTCGGGACGAGCAGGATGATCGTGTTGTCAAGTATCTTTTTGGTTTCAGAGTCGGTCGCACTCGCCAGCCGGTGGGCAATAAGCATCGACGAAAGCGTCGAACCGACTTCGGTCGAATGCACGCCGCATGTGATCAGCACGATAGTTTTGCCCAGCTTGATAAGAGCTTTCGCCGCTGTATCACTACTTTTGATCTTTCGCGGATCGGCGAGCTTTGCGTTGATGTCTTCGTACTTCTTGATCGTCTTCAGATTCTCAGTCGAACTGATCGTCGCGAAAACAAACGGCGCTCCCATCGTTGTCTTACCGATCTCCTGAAATGTCATCCGGTCAGAGGATTTGTCGAGCTTTTGAAAGTAATCGACAATGCTCGCCCAGCTCGCGAGCTTGCGGTCGTCGCCCGGCGTGAAACCGAGCACGTCCTTCGGTGCCGGGACCGTCTGAGCGAGGGCCCCGAAAGTTACAAAGACAATTAAACCGCAGAGACGGAGAGTCGCGAAGACAGAAGGGGAAATGCGCATATTTTTAGTCGACCTAATTTTTTTGAGTACAGCTAAATTAGCATAATCAACCTTCCGGCGTCTCCGCAAAGGCGGAAACACCAGCAGTAGCGAGTGTGTACGACGCTGTATATCTTGAACCTCGGGACACACTCCCTGCCGGTCGGGTTTCTGCATTTTCTCCGCGTCTTGGCCTCTCTGTGGTTGAATCAAATGCATTTCCGCTGTAAATTCCTTGCAGAACTCTCCTCAGACAGAGACCGCCATCAAGGAGCAACTTCAAGATGAAGAACCCGTTTCTCGAAAATTTCAAGCCGTATATTCCGGCGAGTGTGACAAATCTCCGTGAACTTTCTGCCTTTCCGCTCATTGTCGGAACATTGCTCGGCATTGTTTTTGGGGCCTCATCGCTGTATTTGGTATTGAAGACCGGCCTGACGGTGTCGGCGTCGATACCGGTCGCGGTGATAGCGATCACGCTCTTTCGGCTGATGTCGAAGATCGGCGTTCGCGACGCAACGATCCTTGAGTCTAATGTGATGCAGACGGCCGGCTCGGCTGGCGAGTCGATCGCATTTGGTGTCGGTGTGACGATGCCGGCGATCCTCATTCTCGGGTTCGACCTCGATATTTGGCGGGTAACGCTCGTTGCAGTTCTGGGCGGATTGCTGGGAATTTTGATGATGATCCCGCTGCGGCGGGCGTTGATCAAGGATCAGCACGGATTGCTCAAGTACCCTGAAGGCACCGCATGTGCACAGGTCCTGATAGCGGGAGCGTCGAAGGAGTCTCGCGAGGCGGCGCATGAGGGCGGCGGCGACACTTCGTCGGATGCTGAGGTTCTTCATCGGGGCAAGATCATCGCGACCGGCTTCGGGATCGGTTTCTTGTACAAATCACTGATGGACGTTTTTTCGGCGTGGAATCCCGAACCCGGCAAGGAACTGCCCGATAACGTGCTGAAGGGCGGATCGATTCATCTTGAAAACAATCCCGCGTTGCTCGGCGTCGGTTACATTATCGGCCCGTATATTTCGGCCATCATGCTCGGCGGCGGAGTATTGTCGTACCTTATCCTGATCCCGCTGATCAAGTATTTTGGCGACGCTCTGAGCGGCCCGTTAGCTCCGGCCGTCGGCAAAAAGATCGCCGATATGTCACCTGGCAATATTCGCGGCGAGTACATTCTATATATTGGAGCCGGGGCCGTGACAGCGGCGGGCATAATCTCGCTGGCGCGTTCGATGCCCACTATCTGGCACGGGCTTAAATCAGGCCTCGCCGACCTTCGCGGCGGCGGCACGAATGAGGATGGATCGGCTCTGCCGCGGACTGACCAGGACCTTTCTATGAAATGGGTCGTTGTCGGCGTCATCGTTCTGCTCGCGGCCATTTTGCTGTCTCCGCAATTGGGCTTGAGCATATTTGAGCATCCGGTCGTTTCGGTCTTTGGAGCAATACTCATTATTATTCTCGGTTTTCTGTTCGTGACGGTCTCGTCGAGGCTCACGGGCGAGGTCGGTTCGTCTTCCAACCCGATCTCGGGCATGACTGTCGCTACATTGCTTTTTACTTGCCTGGTGTTTCTGGCTCTTGGCTGGACGGCTCCCGATCCGTATTTTGTTACGGCTCTATCTATCGGCGGCATCGTATGTATTGCGGCTTCGAACGGCGGGACGACATCTCAGGACCTAAAGACGGGCTTTCTCGTCGGCGGAACTCCGCGACGCCAGCAGATTGCCATCCTCGTCGGTGCACTTGCGTCTGCTCTGGTACTCGGACCGCTGCTCTTGTACCTAAATGACAACGGCACGTACTACCAGAAGGTCGATGCCAAGCAGTTTGCCGCGGGCTTTACCGTAAGCGAGGACAAGCTGTTTCGCGAAGGCGGCCAGCTTAAGAGCGAGCATGTGAAGATCGGCAGTTTCTTGTCCGACACGACTCAGTATCGCGTATGGCAAAATACGGACCCAAAAGCCGCACCAATAGGTAAATACCTTGTCAATAACCAGGGACAACCTGTTTATCTCGTCGATCCGGCGATCAATGGAGTTGTGAAGGAGGACGAGCACGGCAACAAACTGACGCGCTACGATGCTCCAAAGGCAACACTGATGAGTTACATCATCAAAGGGGTTCTCGGCCAGGACCTGCCATGGGGACTCGTGCTGATCGGAGCGATGATCGCGATCATGCTTGAGATCGTCGGGGTGCCGTCGTTAGCGTTTGCCGTCGGGCTTTACCTTCCGATAGCCACCAGTGCTCCGATATTTGTCGGCGGCATGATCCGCAAGATCGTCGATATCTATCTGAAACGCAAACTCGCCGAGGAGAACCTGACGGATGAAGAGATCGTCGCCGAAACCGACAAATCGCACGGCGTTCTGATGGCATCCGGTTACATTGCCGGTGCAGCCGTTGCCGGTATCTTATTTGCGATCTTCGCGTTTTCCGACACGCTTTCGTCAATATCGAATGCATCGGCCGACTGGGCCAAAGCAAGTAATCCGTTCTTCGGCAAGGCTATGTTCGAAGCTGATCAATCATGGTGGCTCGGATTCGTGCCGTTTCTCATTATCTGCGCTGTCCTTTATCTGGTTGGCCGTGAGCGTTGGCTCGCGGGTAGTAAATCGGACTAGAGCAGGTAGAAAAAATGCAATTTCAGGTCGCTTCTGCGTTATACTTCGCAGAAGCGATCTTTTTGCCATGAAATACGCCATCCTGCTCCTGACTCTGTTCTTCTCTGTAAACATCTTCGCACAAAATGCGAATACCGATTCTGTTGCGGCAGCCGCGACACCCGAACCGGCGAAGTCTACGCTTCGTGCACGCGTGTTTTATGAAGACACGGGCCGGCCCGTAAAGCGTATGTCGGTAATGCTGATATCGAACGGCCGCGGGGGCCGTGAGAGCAGCGGCACGACCGACGGCAATGGCAATCTCGAGATAAGGAATCTCCGGGCTGGCAAATACTACGCTATCGTCAACGCTCCCGGGGTTGTGACCCCGATGGCGTATCTCGATTTTCGTGAAGGCCGGCCGGACCTGATCGAACAGCAATTAGCGGGGTTCCCAACGATCGCCGTGAATGGCATGACGGACGTTGACGTGCAGATCCCGGCCCGCCGCGGCGCGGCTATCAGTGGGCGGGTCACTTATGCGGATGGCGATGCAGCTGTCGGAGTTCGCGTCGAGATCCTCAGAAAGGTCGGCGATGAATATCTTCCATCCCTGCCGAATATGTCAGCGTTTTCGTCAATGATGATGGGTGGTGTCGGCAGCTTTCAGACTGACGACCGCGGCATGTTCCGGTTCGCCGGACTTCCGGCCGGCGAATATATCGTCAAGGTCACCGAAAACATCGATCACGCGGACTCAAGAAAGTCGAATATCGACGGAGGCATGGAGTCAGTCCTGTTTGGGAGCAGTTCGATGGTAACTGTCTTTTTCCCAAGCGAGACCGAGAAGGCCAAGGCTCAAACTATCATTATTGATTTTGGCCAGGAGATGGCCAACGCAGACATTGTTCTCGCGCAGCGGGACCTTTTCTCGATCGAGGGCAAGGTCGTTGCCGCGAAGGACAAACTGCCCATCCGTAACGCCCGCGTTTGGCTGCAGAAAGATGGGGAAGATAATTCGGGACCGTTAGCCATGTATGGCCGGAGCCCAAATACCGTCACTACCGATAATAAAGGCAGTTGGAAGTTCACTGACCTGCCCAAAGGGAAATACGAGGTCGTCGTCGAGGCCAGCAATTCAGAGTTTGACGCAGCGGCCCAGGCATATGGGTCGGATGCCTCGGATGCGAATCGGGCAGCGAATGTGGCGGTTAACATGATTAGGTACACAAATTCCAATGGCGGTACCGCAAAGCCGCCTCCGCCGAGGTTTGCTCGTCATTTCAAGGAGTTCACTATCGATGATAAGAATCTGGACGAACAGGTTATAGAACTTACCTATGGAGCGACAATCTCCGGGAGCGTTTCGACCGATGACGGCAAGATGGCGTCGGGTAGCGTGATCATCCTAGTCTCTGACGAGGAAGGTCAAAGCGTCTCGACGGCCTCAGTCTATTTCTATGATTACGAGGGCGTTCGGGAGCCGATGAGCAAAAAGGATTTCCGAATGGACGGCGTGGCTGTGGGGAAACGCTACTTGACCGTTCAGTCAATGGACAGCGACTGTTATTTGAAGAAAGCGTCCTCAGGCATGGTCGATTTCCTAAAAGGCCCTGTGGAGATAAAAGAGGGCGACAATTTTGCGAACGTCCAGATCATCCTCGGCCGAGACACCGGAACGCTCAAGGGCTCGATCATCGACGCCGGTAAGGATCCAGTACGCGGCATGCAGATCACTTTGGTTCCGACGGACGCGTCGAAGTTGAAAAACTCCAGCTATTACAGAACCGTTCGTTCAAATGAGGATGGCGAATTCGAGGTGAAGCTGCCTCCGTTCGAGTTTGCGGTCGTGTCACTGCCCGTGAACGCGGCCAAACGACGTCGGGCAGACCTGCATTCCTGGCTTGCGACCGCTGTTATCCAGGCCCAAACGTTTAAGATCGAATCGGGTCAGACTACCAAGCTTGTGATCAAGCTCGACGCCGGAAAACTCCCGGCAAAATAGGCAAAGAAATCCATTTACAGCTTTCCGGGCCGCGGGTTATACTAAAAAGGTACGTAGCCCGTTTTTCCGTTGTCCATAATTTCATACCACCCGTTCCGCTCGAATAGAAATGCACGGCTCGTTAAGGCATAGTTCAGTTTTCCTCATGGTATTGGCCGCGATGTCGCTGCCGATGGCGTGTTCGGTCGCTGAATCCGGCAATTCGATCGCGAATTCAGCGGCAGTGAACGCTGCTGCTCCGGCAAACTCGTCCGCGAGCCAACCAAAAGGGGCAACCATCGACATCGAGCCTAACGGTCCCGCAGATACCGTTCGCGTTTTTTATAAACTTCTTCGCGAGAA
>CAYSMU010000219.1:0-5767 GCA_964432145.1 uncultured Chloracidobacterium sp. | reverse complement strand
TCCCAAATCTCGGCAGCATCAATTGCTTAACGTAATACTTGACCCGTTGGACCGGTATCTCTCGTGCAAAATCGAGCCGAACGAAGAAATTCAGTACGTTCTCCTTGATCTCCTTCCATCGATACTCGACGATCGAGCCGGCCTCGACACCCGGCAGGACAAACGACTTGGCCTTCACCTTTAACCCGTCGCCCTTTATCGCGTCCTTGTCGAAAATGTCCTGTGACTTTAGTTCGACAACGGAACCATCGGGTTTAGTGGTCCGGGCCGCAATATCCTTGATCGAGATCTCGATATCCTGATCGGAGAACTTTCCGTAATAGAGATCGACCTTGCTGTGTTCATCCCGGCCCTGCTCGGTGAAGATCTTGACCTTGATGTAATGGCTCATTACGTTGCGAAAGCCGGTACGGCCTGAGTATTCATCCGCAGTCCGGACCTCCCATAAGAGCACTTCGGCATTCGCATCGGATTCGACCAGCGGAGTTTTCATGTCCATCTCCGCCCTGCTGACCGGCTGCCAATCTTGTGCGAACATAATGCCGCTCAACAAATGCAGTACCAGCAACAGGATCGAACTACGAAAAAATGACATCTGGTTTCCTTTGCTACTACTGCTGCCTAAGGGTGATCGTATGCGAATTTGCGGTGTGAAACTGGTCGAATAGCTGCTTCAGCACCGGATAGGCATCTGCAGGAAAGAGCACGTTCCCGCCCCCTCCAAAATAGAATTCGCGTCTGTACTGCATAAGCCGCGTTGGCTTCTCGATTCCGATCTGGATCTTCTGAAAAGCTATCTTCTGCCGGTCCGAAATCTCATTCGGCACATCGGCATTTTCCAGATCGTATCCCTGCGGCCATGTTATATCGACGCTGTCAACGTCGCCCCACGGATATGAAAAAGCGATATCGTATTTTCGGCCCGTTCCGGAAAAAACGGCGTTCTTACCATACTCAAAGAATCCGGGCTGGAGGAATATTCGCTTCCCGGTCTTCTGCGCGTAATTCGGCACGCGAACTCGATACCGGAAGACCAACGGTTTTCCGCTGTCTTCGAGGTTTTCTATCGAAATATTAGAAACCTCGGCAGTACTGAACTGTCCCAATATCTCATCCTTGAGGCTTGCCTCACGCGTGGCCGCGGCTTCGTCGAAATTGTCCAGCCGATAGCTCAATGCCGGTTGGCCTGAGTATTCCATTACCACGTCACCCTCAAGCGTTCCGTCCTCGGTGAGATTGAACGTGCCTTTTCGAGACTTTCTCGAACGGACATGATTGGTAAAAGGGGTTTGTTCCCAAGTGTATTCCTGCGTGCCGACGAGCATTGCCCAGCTACCTTCTTCATGCCAAGGGAGCATACCGTATGGGGCGAATCGCGAACCAGGATTGAAGACCTTCCAGGTGTTGCCCACAAGTATTCCGATCCCGCCCGGGTGAACGAACGAGTCATTGGTCATCCGCGGGTTGAAGATCATCTCGCTGCGGTCGCCGAGAAGTGCGACGCGGGGCTCGAAACCGGCTGCCGCCGCCATAGTGCCGAAAAGAATATCGATGAACATCGAGTTGCTCGACTTCTTTTTCAACACGTCGTTGACCGACTTTATCGGCGGGAGCTTTGCCCGCTGATCGGCAGTGATAGACGGATCGAATGTAGTGTTCGCGATCTGCGTCTGGCAATACTCATAGATCTTCATGAGTTTTTGCTCAGGCGAGGTCGCTCCGTCGATGACTTGGGCCGTGATCTTCTTGACGTCATCTGAGGGCTTTGCCATCAGCTTTGTAACAGGCGACCATTCCGTTGATACGCCGCCCCAATAGAGCGCCGGGCTGCTCGGGTCTTTGATCGTATAGGTAACGGAAAATCCCGAAACATCGGCAATTTGGAGGCGAGTTCCCGTCAGCAGCATCCACGGCCGGACCGTATCCTCCGGCGGCATTCGCGGCTCGCTTCTAAAGGCCGGGACATTTGTACGCTGGGCAAGGTAATAGCCGTCCCTGTCCTTAATGAATTTCACGTCGGTGAAATTGTAAGTTTGAAATCTAGGCTCTCCCTTGTACGGCTTGTAGTAATAAGCGAGGTTTTGCACCGGAATGTCTCGCTGAAAATGCAGTCTCATGCCGGTCGCACCGGCATCCTCGGTCGTCTCTTTGTATCGATACTCGACGATGACGCCCGGCTCTATATTAGGGATAGCAAAAGACTTGGCCTTGACCTTCACGCCGTTTGCCCGAATGATCTCACGTTCAAAGATGTCGTTCTTCGCTATCTCGACGATCGAACCGTCGGCCTTGATGACCCGTGCCGCGAGGTCCTTGATCTTGGTCCTCTTGGTGAACGGGATATCGAACTTACTGAATTTCTCGCGTCCGCGTTCGGTAAATATCTTGACCCGCACGTAATGTCGCCGTGAGACGTCGTCGCTCGAACTGTCATCGATCTTCACTTCCCAAAAGAGGGCTTCGGCGTCGGCATCCGGCTCGACCTTTGGGGCCTTAGCCTGGAGGTCCTCCGGAGCGATCGGCCGCCATTCCTTGTCCTGGGCAGAGGCAAGGCCGGCGAAAACAAATAGGGTCAACGTGGCTAAAAAGTAAGCTGATCTGGGGAAATGGGAAAGCATAGTTTACCTCGAAAATTATGTCTTGCCGTAACGAGGGCGGGCCGGGAGTACTCGGTAAGCAGCCGTTATCGGCGATCCTGCGGGGAACTATGCAGTGAGCGTGGGCAGTACTGCGGTTTCCCCAACTCAATAGACAAGCGACTTGGATTAAGAAGCCACCATCAACGTTGTACCCTATTTTATAAAGGAAAATCCTCGATCTGGCAACTGGTTTTTTCGCGAAATCGAACCGAGCGGAAATACACTGTTAAAGACCCGGCATCCGCGGTTCGCCTTTGGGCGCGATCGACCTTTGTGGGAGTGCTCTCGTACCGACAAAGTGCCGAGAAGGCCATGACGCTGCCAACGAAAAAGTGCCAAGCTGGTCAACGTGAGCGCAGAGCACGGACCTTGTCAGCTTTTCTGTCCAGCAGCATCTGATAGACCTCGGAGATATCCGCGACCATTTTTTCGGTGCGGAAGTTGGGGTCGACGTGTTTGCGGCCGTTCTCGCCTAATTTTCGCCTCAATTCTTCATCTTCCAGCAAGTGTGCGACGCGGTCGGCCAGGCCCACATTATCGAAGGCTTTGACGAGGTAGCCAGTGTAGTCGTCGATGACGACCTCGGGGGCGCCGTCGATGTCGAAGGAGACGCATGGCTTGCCCATCGCGAGCGACTGCGGCAGTACGCGGGCGAGGCCTTCGCGCAGGGATGTGTGGACGACGACGTCCATTGCCGAGATCATCTCGGGGATACGCTCACGGGGAATGAGGCCGGCGAAGACGAAATTTTCGAGAATACCGTACTCGGCGGCACGCTTTTGCAGGTGTTCGAGCAGAACACCGTCGCCTATCAGAAAGAACCGGACATTGGGGACGCGTTTGACGATCTCGGGCGCCGCGTCCATCAGCTCGTCGTGGCCTTTTAATGGAAACAGGCGTGCGATCTTGCCGACGACCGGGGCATCAAGCGGAATGCCGAATTCGCGTTTGACCGCGTCGGCGTCGAACTTTGCGTTGAGGAACCAATCGAGTTCCATTCCGCTGTAGATGGTGCGAAAACGTTCGGGCTCGGCGATCCCGGCGGCGATCGCTTTCTTGACGATGATCTCGGAGACGCTGATGTAAAAATCGGTGACGGGCGCGCAGATCTTCTTTGCGAGCCACCACGAGCGGTTAATTATCCACGGCTGGTAATCGTGAAAGACGAGGCTGTGCAGCGTGTGGACGATGATCGGCGTTCCGGCGAGCCACGCCGCGAGGCGGCCGAGCACACCCGCTTTAGACGAATGAGTGTGGACGATGTGGTAGCGGCCTTTTTTGATCAACTTGTAGATCTTCCAAAAGGCGACGAGGTCCGAGAACGGATTGATCGAGCGGCCCATCTCGGGCAGGACGATCAGATTGGTCGTCTCGCGTGCCTGCGAAAGCAGTTCGCCCTCTTTTCCCTTGTCTATGCCGCTTACGAAATCGACTTCGTACTCAGGCATCGCGTCGAGCCCGACGACAGACAGTAGCGTATTCTCCTGCGCTCCGCCGACGATCATGCGGGTGATGATGTGAAGAACGCGGATAGGGTCAGAACCGCCTGCGTGAGCGGGCGGCTCGACCTTTGCTATGGCGGAGTCATTGGGATTCAGGTCAATGCCGCCCCCTGCCGGGGGCGGTTCTGACAGAGAACTAGACATTCGCTACCACCAAATAATCCCGGTCAAGATGGATGAATTCGAAATCGGTCACGCCCGATTTGGCGAGGATGCCGCGGACCTGGGCCTCGCGGTAGAGGAAGAGCGGCGTTCCTTTGAGCCAGAAGCGGAAACGTCTCAGCGGTATTCGCCACTCGACGGCTTTAGGAAAGCTCATGATCATCTTGCCATTTGTAAGCTCACGCATCGCGGTAATGATAGGTACCGGATCCTGAATGTAGTCAAAGAAACCGTTGCCCGTGCAGGCATCGAACGGAGCCTCCGACTTGTCGATATCGTCCGGAAAGGCACCGACTACGAACTCGCATTTGTCACCGACGCCTGCCTGGTTCGCGAGCTTATCGGCGATCTCGATCATACCTTTCGCAAAGTCAATACCGACCACTTTAGCGGCACCTTCTTTTGCAAAAGCGATGCAAAATCTGCCCGATCCGCAACCGACATCGAGGATCTTCTTGCCTTCCAACGGCCGCAGTTTCTCGACATTCAGCTCGAGACGTTTCTGCACGACGCCGCGCCAGTAATTGTCAATAAACGCCGCAAACGGGCCTTTTTTCGTTTCGTATATCGCGTCAAAACGCTCGGCGTCATCGTGAAAATGATCGCGTACTTTGTCTTCTACGGATGTAGTTGTGTTAGCCATACTAATCTTTCGGGCAAATCAAAAAGAACTGTAAGTTCACCAGTTTTCAGTTCTCAGTTTCGAGTTTTCAGTTTGTTCGAAATGTCATTCCTTGATACCTAAAACCTCGCCCATCGGTGCCAGCTTGAAATCGCGAAGCAGCTTTTTCAGCCGCCGCTCGGTCGCACCGAGGTTGAAATAATGCGTCAGGGCGATCCGCCGCGGCACGTCGATCCGCGGGTGGTCGGGGTCGAGTTCCCACGGGTGCAAGTAGAACGTGACCGGATGTCCCTCGCGGTTGACGGCCTTGATCGCCTGTTTTGTTACTTGATACGGATAAATGCGAAAGTACGCTCCGCCCGATATCGGCATCGTAAAGCCCGGCAGTTTAAGCGTCGATATCGGGAACTCGACGAACTCGAATTTCTCTCGCTTGATCGTGTACGGAAACCGCGGTGCGTCCGCGATGCCGTAGCGGTAATTCAGGACCGGGAAAATGCTGGAATCGTACTTGATGCCGAGCTCGCCGAGTATGTCGAGCGCCCAGAGACTGTCCTTCGTTATCGAAAAGAACGGAGCCCGGTGGCCGAGCACCTTTTTGCCCGTGAGGTCTTCGAGAAAGTGGATCGCCCGCGTTAGTTCCTCCTGAAAGAGCTCGGGTGCCTGTTTATAGATCAGCGTGTGTGAAAATCCGTGGGTGCCGATCTCGTGGCCCTCGGACTCGATGCGCTTGACGATCTCAGGGTGTTTTTCGGCGACGTAGCCGAGCATAAAAAATGTCGCTTTGACATTCCCGTCGTCGAGGATCCGGAGCAGCTTGTCGCCGACCATCTCAATGCGAT
>CAYSMU010000218.1:0-5781 GCA_964432145.1 uncultured Chloracidobacterium sp. | reverse complement strand
CCCGGACAACGGTATCGTGCGGCCAAGGGCGGCAAAGGCGGCTGGGGCAACTCGCACTTTGCAACGCCCACCAAACAGGCCCCAAAGTACCATTACGACGGCCGTCCGGGCGAAGAAAAGGAACTCCAACTCGAACTTAAACTGATCGCGGATGTTGGCCTGGTCGGGTATCCGAATGCAGGCAAATCGACGCTTATCTCGGTAATATCCGCCGCCAAGCCAAAGATCGCCGATTACCCTTTCACGACCTTGGAGCCCAATCTTGGCGTGGTCGATATGGGCGATTTCCGCACGTTTGTCGTGGCGGACATTCCCGGCCTGATCGAAGGAGCCTCGGACGGGGCGGGCCTCGGACATCGATTTTTACGGCATGTCGAGCGGACCAAACTTATACTTCATCTGGTCGATGTTTCATCGCTCTCGGGCCGCGAACCCGTTGCGGACTATGAGATCATCAACCGCGAACTTGAAAAATACGACCCCAACCTCGCCGCCCGGCCGCAGATCGTTGTCGCGACCAAGATCGACGCCCTGGACGATCCGGATCGGCTCGCTTCGCTCAAAAAGCGAGCGAAAAAGGACCGAAAGCCATTTTTCGAGATCTCGTCCGTGACGAATAAAGGAGTTAAGGAACTGGTCGATTTCGTCGCAGCCACTCTGAAGGAAGCGGCCGACAACCCTGAGCCCGTCGGGACAGCCGGCAGCGAGATGTTGAGATGAGACGAATTGCGTTTTATGGCGGGAGCTTTGATCCGCCGCACAAAGGCCACATAGCCATCGCGCACGCCCTCACAAAGCGATTCGAGTTGGACGAATTTGTGTTCATACCGGCTTTTCACGCCCCGCACAAGACCCGAAAAAGGCCTACTTCGGCATACGATCGCTACGCGATGTTGTGCCTGATCACCGAAGAGGAACCGCATATCAAGGTCTCGAAGATGGAGATCGAGATGCCCGAACGGCCCTACTCGGTCGAGACCCTCGGCAGATTGAAGGAAGAGTTGACCGACGTCGAGATCTATTTCGTAATGGGGGCCGACTCCTGGATGGACATCACGACCTGGCGTGAATGGGAAACGGTGCTGTCGCTAACCAATCATATCGTCGTCACGCGGCCCGGCTACGAGATCGGCTTTGACCACGTATCGGACGCTGTCCGCGAGCGGATAATCGATCTCAGAAATGGCAATCATGACCAATTTCCGGCCGAGACGTTGGGTCCGAAAATCTACTTTACGGACGCGGTCGAGCTTAACATTTCAGCGACCGACATTCGTCATAAGATCGCCGGCGGTGATGCCTCTTGGGAGGCCTCGGTCCCGCGGGCAGTTGCAAATTACATCAAAAAATATCAGATTTATAGCTAATGGAAGAAACACAAGAACGGTCGCTGCACCGCGAAGCCGTCAAAATTGAAATTGCCGAGACGCCCACACCTTTCGCCGAACTCGATCCCGAACTAAAGCTCGCTATCCAATGTGCCGCCGATAAAAAGGCATTTGATATGGTCGCCCTCGACCTGAGAAACATCGCGAGCTTTACCGAGTTCTTCGTTATCGCGAGCGGCTCTAACCAACGCCAGGTACAGGCGATCGCCGATGAGATAAACGAGCAGCTTAAAAAGCAGCTCGGGGTCCGGCCCGTCAGGATCGAAGGCTATAATTCCGCCGAATGGGTCTTGCTGGATTACGGCGATTTCGTCGTCCACCTGTTTAACGGCGAGTCGCGTGAATTTTACGACCTCGCACGCCTGTGGCGGGACGCCCGTAAGGTCGACCTGCCGAAAGATCTCTAATGAAATTCCGATTTATCTGGGTCGGCAAGACCAGGGACAAGAACTGGCTGGCGCTGCAGGATGAGTATCTGCAGCGTCTTTCCCATTTTGTAAAGCACGAGGTCGTAGAGATACGTGATGGCGGCAAAGAGATCGAAGGCAACCGTATCGTGGAAAAGCTGAATCCAAACGCCTTTGTCTGCGTTCTCGACGTGACGGGTTTGGGCGTTTCCTCGCCCGGCCTTGCCAAAGAGATAGAGAGATGGCAAAACGCAGGCCATAAGGAGATATCCTTCGTGATCGGCGGGGCAGACGGGCTCGCCGCTGAGGTTGCCCAAAAGGCCGATCTTAGGTTATCCTTATCGTTTCTGACCTTTACGCACGAGATGGCTCGTGTCGTCTTGTTGGAGCAATTATACCGGGCATTCACGATCGTTAAAGGATTTCCGTACCAGAAATGACAAAAACCGCAATTAAGGAAATTAAGGAAAAGCTCCTCGCCGAGCGAAACCAGCTTATCCAGAAACTGAAAGGCAGCGACCTTTCGATAGACGATTCAGAGACGCCGGATCCGGTGGATCTGGCCGTCCGCAATTACTCTAAGAACGTTCAGCTGGCCGTCTCGGAGAACGAGAGCAAGCAGCTAACGCTCATTGACGAAGCATTGCTGCGAATCGAAGACGAAGAATACGGGCCGTGCCAGAACTGCGAGAAGGACATTAATCCTAAACGGCTGGCGGCGATCCCTTGGGCACGTTATTGCCTGGATTGCCAGGAACTGCTCGAGCAGGGCCTTTTGGACGAGGAATGATCTTTTCGCTATGATCGCGGGCCTGGCAGATTCTCTTTTGGCCATTGCTTTTCCGCTGTCATGCAAGATCTGCGGCTCGGAGGTTGAACACTCGGCCACCGGCAGCGCCTGCGACGAGTGTTGGAAAAACACCAGAATATTCACCGGTAAAGAAACGCTCTGCACAAAATGCGGAGCTTTTTTTGCGCCTGAGGATGTCCCGATACCGCTCAGCTGCCCGCATTGTGAAGGCCACCACTACGATAAAGCCTTTGCCGTTGGTATTTATGAGAAGGGTATAGCGGCTGATGTAATTGCCCTGAAATCGGTACCGAAGATCGGTTCGAGAATGAAAGCATCGATTGCGATGGCCCTTTCGCGGCACGACCTCGCTTCGATCGATTTGATCATACCTATACCGCTGTCAAAGCAACGCGAGATCGAGCGAGGCTATAACCAGGCGGCGGTGATAGCCCGCCATATCGGCAGACCTCTCGGAAAACCTGTGGATACTGCAAGCCTCGCCCGCGTATCGCACACGCCGATGCACCGTGCAGGAATGGACAACAGGGCCCGCGAATTGTCGGTTGCCGGTGCGTTTAGGGTCCTGCGGCCAAAGCTGATCGTGGGCCGTGCCATCCTGCTCGTCGATGACGTTTTTACGTCGGGAGCGACAAGCTCTGAATGTGCTAAAGCCCTAAAGAAAGCCGGTGCCTCGACGGTTTCGGTTTTCACGATCGCTCGTGCCGTGATGGGCCGGGCGTCTTAACCGCCCGTTCCATCTATTTGTTTTTGATCTCGATAACCCCGCCGACATACCGGGTCGCAAGCGGGTTGCCCATTATGTCCGACGTTCCGCGGGCGGCCAACGCGTCCGTGAGCGAGATAACTGCCCCGCCTTCCGGTGCATCCGGCCGAACGTCAAAATAGACCGTGATCAACCTCTTCGGGCCGATCGTGCCGCCAAGAACTTCCGGAGCGTCGATAAGAATGCCGATCCGTCCCTTTTCGGCTTGCTCGGAGTTGACCGTCAAGACCGCGCCCACTTCTCCGAGATCTCCGAGTTGCACGACCGGATTGGAGAGCCTTTCTGCGTCAAATTCGATGGTGAAGCTCGCTGCGGCCTCGTCGCCGCCAGCCTCGATCATTATCGGAACCGCGATCTGAGAACCTTTCTCGCCTTTTTCCGAACCAACGCTGATCTCACGCCCGAAAAAGTATGCATATATTTCGCCGACGATCGACGTCAACCCTTCTACAAGTGGCCCTGCTGTCGGCCCGCCCGCTTCGGTCAAAGGATCCAGCCCTGTAGCATACCGGCGTCCCTGGACCACGTCACCAGAGTTGATCGTTCCGTCACCCGAAGTTCCACGCGGTGCACAGTCTGCACGCTGGCCTTCATTCGTCAGGGGATCGGGCGTATCAAGGCCCGTCGCGAACCTTCGAAGCTGCGTGACATCAGTCGACAACACAATTCCATCTCCATTAGGCCTCGGAGCAATATCTCCCTCAAAGCCCGGTGTAGGAGTTGCTGTCGGGGTTGCTGTCGGGGTCGCTGTCGGGGTCGCTGTCGGGGTTGCCGTCGGAGTTGCCGTCGGAGTTGCCGTCGGGGTAGCGGTCGGGGTCGGCGTTCCGACACCTACGATCTTGTCGACCGTACCCGAAAGCCCAACTACATATAGCTCACCCGATTCGTCCTCACCGAAGGAAGAGATGCTCCGCGTCGTGTCGATCAAGACCGTTTGTTGATTATTATTCCAAAGGAAGATCTCGCCCGATCCGTAATCAGCAAAGACGTAGCCCCCCACCGGGAGCACATTCTGACTGCCCCGATACACATAGCCTCCCGTGACCGCAATTCGCACGCCCGCGTTCGCGTACTGAGTCACGGGCATGATGAAATTACCCGGAATACAAAGGCCGGGATCGAGAAACGTGCATGAGGTTCCCTCATATACGCGCCAGCCATAATTGCCGCCCAGTGTTACGATGTCCACTTCTTCGACCGCATCCTGTCCAACATCCCCGACCCAAAGCTGGTTTGTCCCTCCGCGGTCAAACGAGAACCGATATGGGTTTCGGAGGCCGATCGCATAGATCTCATCGGCTCCGGGCACGCCGACGTAGGGATTTGTCATTGGGATGTTATACGCGGGCGTCTGTCCAACCGGGGTATTAATGTCTATCCGAAGCATCTTGCCCAGCAGGACATTGATGTTCTGCGCATTGTTTGACGGATCGTTGCCGCTTCCCCCATCGCCCGTGCCGGCGTAGAGGTAACCGTCCGGGCCAAATGCGATGGTCCCGCCGTTGTGGTTTGAGAAGGTAGGATGCGGGATCGTGATTATCGTACGGACCGCCGTCGGGTTGGCGACATTCGGATCGCCGACCGAGGCCTCATATTCGGCGATCTCGATCGCTCCGTCCGTTTGCCTCGTGTAATATACAAAAAATCGCCTGTTTATCGAGTACTGGGGATGAAATGCAAGACCAAGCAAGCCCCGTTCGTTGCCGCTCGAGCTTACGATAGTCGAGATATTGAGAAAGGTTGTCGGCGTCGTCGATCCCGGCTGTACAACGCGGATCAACCCTCGCTGCTGCACGACGAACATCCGCTGAGAGCCGTCATTTGCCGGAACAATGTGTACCGGCAGGGACAAGCCGGTAAGATATGGCTGCAAAGCAATACTTTGTCCCATGGAGCCGACCGACGAGGCCGCCAATAACGCGGCGATCAATATAAATAAAATGGCTTTTTTCATTTTTCCCCTTCTGTTTCGAAACCGGCTATGCGGCTATCCCTTAAATAGCGGTCCCGCGTGGATCCGCACTGTTCGGTTCAACCAAGTTTAAACTAAAGTATATCCGTCCGAAAGGATCTTTCGCAATGGTCTCAGAGTCGATATCTGACATTACCGCTTTTTAGTCTCGGATCGCTATCCTCGATGTTTTGGAGGCGCATCGTCACGTCAGCCGTCATTTCGAGTCCGCTGACGATCCCCTCTTTCAACCGGGCATACCCGGCCGCCGCTATCATCGCGGCATTATCGGTCGATAGGTGTTTTGACGGAAAGTAAACCGGGATCCCGAGACGCTTGGCTGCGGCCTCTGCGGCGGCCTTTAGAGCAAGGTTACAAGCTACACCGCCAGCCACTATGAGAGTCTCAGGCCCGAGTTCCGCGGCTTCTTGCCGCTCTCCAGGCACGTGACCCTGGCC
>CAYSMU010000217.1:0-5821 GCA_964432145.1 uncultured Chloracidobacterium sp. | reverse complement strand
ACCATCTGGCCTACCGTGTTGAGACCCCGCGTCTCGACGGTTCCGCCGAAACGTCGGCACCCGTAGTATTTGTTGACGCTCATACGGGCGAAAAGGTATTCGAATACGACAACCTGCAGACGGGCACCGGCTCGTCGCTTTACAGCGGGACCGTTTCGATCAGTACGAGTTCGGTCGGCGCTACCTATTATATGGAAGATCTCACCCGCAAGATGGGAACTTTCAATATGAACAACACCGGCAGCACGACGACCGGTACAGGAGGCACGCAATCACGCTATACCGATACGGACGACAACTGGACGGCGACAAACGCCCGTGCCGGCGTCGACGCTCACTGGGGAGCCCGCTGGACCTTTGACTATTACCTCAACGTCCACGGCCGCAACGGCATCAACGGAAGCGGCGGCCCGGGAACGACAACCGCGGCGGCCAACAGCGGCGTCAGCCTGATCACATCGCGGGTCCATTTCGGCAGCAGCTACAACAACGCCTTCTGGTATCAGAACAAGATGACCTACGGCGACGGCAACGGCACGACATTTTCGCCGCTTACGACCGTCGACATCGCCGGCCACGAAATGACGCACGGCGTCACGCAGTACTCGGCGAACCTGACCTACGCAAACGAATCGGGTGCACTCAATGAATCGATGTCCGACGTATTCGGCGCAATGGTCGAATCGTATTCGCGCGGCGGCGTTGTGGACGGCAACACCTGGAAGATCGGTGAACAGGCGTACACGCCGGCGACATCGGGCGATGCTCTTCGATACATGGACAATCCGCACCTCGCCGGAAACAGCGGTTATACGGCAAACGACGATCCCGACCATTACAGCGAACGCTACACCGGCACAGCCGACAGCGGCGGCGTCCATATTAATTCGGGTATCGCCAATCACGCGTTCTATCTTGCGGCAAACGGCGGCACCCATCACCTGAGCGGCGTAACCGTCACCGGCATCGGGACGACCGACGCGGCCCGCATCTGGTACCGTTCGCTCACAGTCTATATGACTTCGAGCACCAACTTTGCCGCTGCGAGAACGGCAATGCTCAACTCCGCGACCGATCTGTTCGGTTCCGGCAGTGCCCAGTACACGACGATCGCTACCGCATGGTGTGCGGTTGGCGTCGGTGCGTGCCCGGGCACGCCGACACCGACACCGACTGCTACGCCGACCGCGACCGCCACGCCGACGCCTTCGCCGACACCTACGCCGGGAGCAAACCTGCTCGTCAACGGCGGATTTGAGGCCAGTGCATCGCCGTGGGTCGGTTCGGGAACCGGTTACTTTTACACCGCGAACGGGAATTATCCGCACGGCGGTACGGGTTACATCTACTTTGGTGTGAATAACAGCGTCAGCGGACAGTCGTATCAGCAGGTCACGATCCCGTCGACCGCGGCCGGCACGCTCTCGTTCTGGCTCAACGTCACGTCGAGCGAGACGACCACGACGACCGCCTATGACAAGCTGTTTGTCGAGGTCCGCAATACGTCCGGCACTCTGCTTTCGACGCTCGCGACCTACAGCAACCTGAACAAGGTAGCCGCCGGCAGCTATTCGCAAAAGACCTTCAACGTCTCGGCCTACAAGGGCCAGACCGTGCGGATCCAGTTCCGCTCGACAATGGACAGCTCGATAACCTCGACGTTCAGAGTTGATGATGTTTCTGTGCAGTAGACAGATCTTGAGGAAGCCCCGACCGGGCATATCTCACCGGGGAACGGCCGAGTCCGTTCCCCTTTTTTATCGGAACGCGGACACTTCCGTCCGCAAAAGCCCGCGCAGCGGGCGACAGGCCAAAGAAGATCGACCACAGATAAATACCGATAGACACGGATGAGATAAGCACAATTCCCATCTGTGTTCATCCGTGTCTATCTGTGGTTACGTTTACCTTGCACGCTGCGGCCGGGGCGATGTCATGTTTCTTACCGGGCTCTGCCCGTCGATGTGCGGAAAAGCTGTGCTTTTCCGTCAGGCAGTAAGAATTATCCCGGCGGCTACGCCGCCGCATTACGCCGGCAATGAGAATTTCGCGAGAGACACCTTGTTACTACCTGACCTCGGTCGCGAAGGACCGCCTGCCCGTTTTCCGGACCGACGTTATCAAACAGATCGTTTGCAACGCCCTCAACGAAGCGAGGATATCGGGCCGCATCAGGATATTCGCATACGTCGTCATGCCCGACCACATACATTTGATAACGGACGGCGCAAGGCGAATTGCAGACGTTCTGCGATATACGAATGGCATTGTCGCCAAGAGGATCCTCGATCATCTCAAGGAAGGCGATTTCGAGAGTTCGCTCGCGAAACTCCGCGTGCAGCAAAAAGGCCGAAATCACAAATATTCCGTTTGGGAGCACCACTCAAACGCCTTCACCATATTTGGTGAGGATACGATGATGCAAAAGGTCAACTACATTCATCAGAATCCCGTTCGGGCGGCATTGATCGAAAGGCCCGAGGACTATCGCTTTTCGAGCGCACGGCTCTGGCGTGGCATGCCACACGATGATGAACCCTTCATCACCGATCACGAGCAGATCGACTGGCGTCCGGCGGCATAGCCGCGAGGTTCATACTAGAGCCTTTCGGAAAAGCGGAGCTTTTCCGCACATCGACGGGCAGAGCCCGAAAGAGCTTTACCAGACGGTTACTGGCTTTTCCGCACATCGACGGGCTCAGCCCGAAAGCCAAAGAACATCGACCACAGATAAACGACGACAGACACGGATGAGATAAACACAATTCCCTTCTGTATTCATCCGTGTCCATCTGCGGTTAAATTCTCATTCGGATCTTCCAACTCCCTTGGCTCGGTCTCATACGCTTCGCCCGCTATGCCGAAGAGCTTGCGGCGCCATCTACGGATCTTGTCCTTTGGCTCCTGTGTCAGCCAGATTGTCGGTTTGCCCCTCTCGTCGAATTTCTCGACATATATGTGTTTGCCGAATTTGGTGACAAACCTCGGCAGGGTGTTAAACGGCGGCCGGAGCGTCGCGTCGGGCGGTAGAATGTTCTTTGGCAGCGTGTCGGCACCGCGATCCGATCCGGCGTCGGCTTCGGCACCGCTCTCATCGGGTGCGTCGTCGTACAGGTCGGGCGGGTGCGCGGCACGAAAGCCCATGCTGACCAGCATCCGGTCCGTCTCTTCGCCCGGATAATCCTCGTCTGGCAGCATCTCCGCTGACCCGCCATTCTCATCGGCCGGCGGCTGAGGCCTTTTGGGCCGCCATTCGCGTGTCAATCGGACGCGGGCGTAGCGGTTGACCGAGCCGAGAGAGATGCCCATCTTTTCGGCGATCTCACGCTGCGTCATGCCGTCGATGACGTACTGCTGTACGGCCCTCGCACGGCCGAGCCAGTTGGGGCAATCATGGTGTGCCAGATGGTGCGATTCGCTGTGAAAATCGTCAAACCCGAACGACAGGAAATTGCCGTCGCGCATTTCAATACAAAAGCCCGGAACGCGAGCCGCGCTATACCTGATCTTACCGTTGCGCCGAGCAAGCTGTTTGAGGTACCTGAGCCCTGCCTCGGTCCGGCTCTGGCCGATCGCAAATACGCTGTCCGCGAGGCGGTTGAGCACCTGTGCCGCACCGAGATCGTCGAGCGTCAAGGCACGCCCCGCCGCACGTACGTAGCTGCGCCCCCGTGCCTCGACAAGCACGAGAATCGAGACGTTGAATTCGGCCTTGAGCATCCTCAACCGGCGCATCATCGCTACCATCGACTCGACATGGCCGTTGCCCCGCTTGAAAAATGTCAGATCGTCGATGATCACTGCCTTTGCGGACGTTTTTACCACCGCTTTACGCAAAAATTGGTAAACGGCGTCCTCGATACGCGTGCCGCCCTCGGGCATCGCTCCCAGCGGATTAAACTCCGCACGGAATACCTGTTTCGGGAATTTGTGCCGTGCGGCCGATGTTTGCCTGCCTTCCGTCGGCGTCTCCTCATCTGCCGTGTACCGCATCTCGAGCTGCTTGTCCGTCATCGAAAGATCGACATACAGCACATTCTGCGGCCCAGAGGCCGCATCAAACGGAGGGATCGCACCCCCGCCCGCGATGCTCTCGGCGATCTGCATTGCCAGGATGCTCTTTCCCGCACCGCTCTCGCCGAACATCAAGGCGATCTCGCCCTCGTGCCAGAGATCGTCAAACAGCTTTCCCGGACGCGGCTTTCGCCGTGCCTCGCGCATCCACTGTTCGACCGTTTTTATCTGGAACATCGGCACCGCCCTTTCATCGACCGCATCCACGGCCCCTATGCTGCCGCGCCTCGCTCCTTTTAACGGTTTACCGTCCATAACCAACCTCCTTTCCCGAAATCATATCAGAATCGCGAACAAAATACAACGTTGCATCAATGAAATAATTTGTGCTATGCTTTTTACGTGGAATTCGAGAAAACAGGCGTAAAAACCACACTCTTATGCGAAAAAACGATTGAACATGAACAACGAGGACGGATGGCAAATGGGCAAAAACTTACCGGCAAGAGTCAAAACCCGGCATTCGCGGGATCATTCTCTGCTTTCTCCGCCGCTCTGCGTCCTGGCGGGAGATCCGTTTTTTTATCGGCAGAGTCGCAGCGAGGAACTTGACTCGGTTCCGGGGCACCGCACGATCAGGACGCTTGCTGCCGCCGCGCCGCCAAGGCTGAATTTTCTTGTGACCCGAAAGTTTTGTATTCTATTTAATTGAGTTTTTGATCCGGGAGAATTTATGAGTGTTGAAGTCGTAATGCCGCAGATGGGTGAGTCGATCACTGAGGGAACCGTTTCCAAATGGCTCAAGCAGGTCGGCGAACGCATTGAAAAGGACGAGGCGATCCTCGAGATCTCGACCGACAAGGTCGATGCCGAGGTCCCGAGCCCCGGTGCGGGCGTGCTGCTGGAAATAAGGCATAACGAAGGCGAAACGGTCGAGGTCGGCACGGTACTCGCTATCGTCGGCGAAGAAGGCGAGCAGCCAGCGGCAGCAGCACCGGCAGATGCCGAGGTTGAAATGACCACTGCATCCGAACCAGAGCCCGAGGCGATCCCGGCAGAACCAGATGCAGTAGCAACTGCAGTAGCACAAACGCCTGTGGAACCGGCTGCTTCTCCTGCAACTGCATCTGCCACTGCTGCTGAAGTAGTAATGCCCCAAATGGGCGAATCTATAACCGAGGGCACGGTCTCAAAATGGCTCAAAGCCGTAGGCGACCGTATCGAAAAGGACGAGGCGATCCTTGAGATCTCGACCGATAAGGTCGACGCCGAGGTGCCGTCGCCCGCGGCCGGCACGCTCCTGGCCATAAACGTCCAGGAAGGCGAAACGGTCGAGGTCGGGGCGGTGCTTGCCCTCGTCGGAGCGGAGGGTTCAGTAGGCGGTAAGCAGTCGGCAGTCAGCAGTCCGGCGGAGACAGAACCGGGAGCGATGGCGACACCCGCACCTGTGACGCCGCAACCTGTGGCTCAGGCGGCAGCAGCGGCAAACTTGCAATCCGCGATCCCCATTCCGCATTCGAATGGCGGCAGCTCGACGGTCGACGAGCTTCGCCGCTCCAAGTCGAGTCCGCTGGTCCGCAATATCGCGAAAGAGCACGGCATCGATATCACCCGCATTCCCGGCAGCGGCATCAGCGGCCGCGTGACCAAGAGCGATATTCTGAGCTTTATCGAGACGGGAGCCGCTCTCAGGCCGCAGGACCTGCTGGTCAAGGGAGCTCCGGCAATGCCTCCCGCCGCGGCACTGGCGCCGAAGAGCACCGCGGTGTTTACGCCGCCGCAGACGGCTGTCCACATGGAGGACCGC
>CAYSMU010000216.1:0-5856 GCA_964432145.1 uncultured Chloracidobacterium sp. | reverse complement strand
AGGAAGCGGAACGGCAGAACGCTGCAGCCGATGCCGCTGGTGACCCATAGATCGACGTTATTCTGGCGAACGTGTCCGTATGCGTATTTCTGGCCGAAGGTTGACGGAACTATCGGGCGTCCGGCGAGCGGCATCCAGACCTGGCCGCCGTGCGTGTGGGCGGCGAGCATCAGTTTGAGGTCGGGCGATATCGACAGTTCACCGGTGATGACCGGCAAAATATCGGGACTGTGTTCGAGCACGATGATCTGGCCCGTGCCCGCGGCCTCGACGATGCCGCGTGCGTCGGCAGAGACCTTTTTCCAGCCGCCGGTCAGCGAGAGATGGTCTTTGAGGCCGAGAATTCTCAGGCGCTTGCCATCCTTTTCGATCACCGCGACTTCATTTTGCAGCACGGTATAGCCGACACGGCCGAGCGCCGCCGCGACCTGTTCGTTGCTCGTCCAGCCGTCGTGATTGCCGAGCACGGCAAAGACGCCGTACTTTGCCTTAAGCCCCGCGAGGTTGTCGGCGATCGCGGCGATCGGCATATTGAGCGGTGCGTGCCGTTCGGCGGTGCCTTTGAACGCCTCGGAAACATAGTCGCCGAGCATCACGATAACGTCCGGCTGCTCGGCATTCACCTTTTCGACGATCGTTTGCAGTTTTTCTTCCGTCACGCCGTTCGATCCGCCATGAATGTCGCCGAGCATCACGATCCTCAGGCCGTCAAACGCCGGTTCCCAGCCCTTTATCGCGATCGTGTCGCGGTTCACGACGAGCCGCTGCGGCTCGATGAAGTATGCGTAGGCGAGCAGTGCGAAAAACACTACGCCGAGTGCGGGAAAGAGGTAAAGCAGTCGCCGGGACAATTGCATATGAATTGCCACGAACTTTAGCTCGTGGTCGTGGGTAATAAAGATCTCGGGCTTAAGCCCAATTGGTTTTGGGGCTAAAGCCCCGACCTATATTTTGAAAACTGTTGCCACGAGCTAAAGCTCGTGGCAATTTATCAGACCGATGGAATTATCGAAAATACTCACCCCAACGACCGTCGACAAGCTTGACGATATCCTCCCGCGGCTCTACTTCCTTCGGATACCACGGCTTCATGCGAGCGTCGATAACGATCGGTGCGGTGTAGCCGATGTGATTGTTCTTCGTCGTCGTTTCGCGTGCGTAAATATCGCTTGCCGGGTCAAATCGCGTCCACGTCGCCCAGAGGAATTTCTCCTGCGAACGCGCGAATTCGATATTGTCGTGAACGACGACCATTTGCCAATCGCGAAACGCTTCGTGCCCTGCGATGCGGGACGCGAGATCTTTGTCGTCGGCGTACGGAGCGGCTTCGACGACAAGACAGCCGCGGCAGAACGGCTCGGCCGCACGAACGCCGTCGGGCAGCGCACCGTGAAATTCCGCCGCGGTTTCCCTTTTAGCATCGCCGACGCCCATCAAGATGGCTTTGGAGCCGAAATTGACCTTGCCGCTCGCGTAATCCAGCGTATCGAACGCCGTCTGGCTGAAAATGTGAAGATCGCGGTTGGGATCAAAGCGTGCGAGTATGTGTTCGAAGAGTGTTTTGAAGTCGCGAAGGTCCTGCGGCGTGTCGGTAAGCAGGAGAAACTTGGTAAGCGCGAGCTGGCCTTCGCCGAGGATGCGAAATCCGGCCGAGAGGGCCTCGCGGCCGTAGCGTTCATGGACGACCGCCGCGGCAAGCGAATGAAATCCCGTTTCGCCATAGCTCCAAAGATCGCGGACCGCGGGCATCACGAGCGGAAACAGCGGCGAAAGCAATTCCTGAAGGTAATCTCCGATGAAGAAATCTTCCTGCCGCGGCTTGCCGACAACCGTCGCCGGATATATCGCGTCTTTGCGGTGGAAAACGGCTTTCGCACGAAAGACCGGATAATCATGGACGAGCGAATAATAGCCGTAATGATCGCCGAACGGGCCCTCGGGGCGGCGTTCGTGCGGAGCGACGCTGCCGCAGATCGCGAATTCGCATTCGGCGATAAGCCGGTGAGCGTCGGGGCCGAGCGGATTCGCTGCGGTATTGATCTTCCCTGCGGCGAGCAGCGAGGCGAGCATCAATTCGGGCACGCCTTCGGGCAAAGGAGCAGCCGCGGCCATGATCAGGGCCGGCGAGCCGCCAACGAAGATCGTCACAGGCAGAGATTCATTCCCTTGTTCTGCTTCGTAATAATGAAAACCGCCGCCTTTGCCGATCTGCCAGTGCATGCCGGTCGTCGTTTTGTCGTAACGCTGAATGCGATAAATGCCGAGATTGGTTTTGTGGGCATTTGGGCTCTCGGTATAGACGAGCGGCAGAGTTATAAAAGGGCCGCCGTCCTCGTGCCAGAGTTGGAGCAGCGGAAGACGTTCGAGATCGACCGGCGACTGCCTTCTTTCGAGCACGGGAGCATTGCCGACAGTCTTTGTGCCGAGTTTGGCTGCAGTGAAAGCGAGATCGCGAAATTCCCACAGCTTGCCGAGCTTTGGCGGGAGCAATGCTTCGGCCGCGTGGACCGCACGCTGTACAAAGTCGAGCGGCTTTGGGCCAAACGCGAGATCGATGCGCTTATTTGTGCCGAACAGATTGGTCACGACGGGAAACGTCGAGCCTTTTACGTTCCTGAAAAAAAGAGCTTTGCCTTGTTCAGCAATTATTCGTCGATGAATTTCCGCGATCTCAAGGTATGGATCAACTTCCGCCGTGATCTCGACGATCTCGTTCTCATGTCGGAGCAAGTCAATAAATGAACGTAAGTTCCTATGCATCAAAAAACGATTAGCCACAGAGGTCACAGGGAACACAGAGATGTTTTCCTCAGTGATCTCGGTGTTCTCTGTGGCAAAAATCTAATTATAGTCGTAAAAGCCCTTGCCGCTCTTGCGTCCGAGCCAGCCCGCGTCGACGTATTTCTTGAGCAGCGGGCACGGGCGATACTTCGGATCGCCGAGACCTTCATGAAGAACGTTGAGGATCGCAAGGCAAACATCGAGGCCGATAAAATCGGCCAGCGTCAGCGGCCCCATCGGGTGATTCATGCCGAGCTTCATTATCTCGTCGATCGATTCTTTGGTCGCAACGCCTTCATGAAGTGCAAAAACCGCCTCGTTGATCATCGGCATAAGCACGCGGTTCGAGACGAAGCCCGGCGAGTCATTACACTCGACCGGGACCTTTCCAAGTTGCTCGGAAAGCGATTTGACCTTTGCATACGTTTCGTCCGAAGTCGCGATGCCGCGAATGACCTCGACGAGTTTCATCAGCGGGACCGGATTGAAGAAGTGCATCCCGATGACCTTGTCCGGGCGTTTGGTCGTTGCCGCGATCTTGGTTATCGAGATCGACGACGTGTTCGACGAAAGGATAGTGTCGGCGCCGCAGATAGCATCGAGCTTTTCGAAGATCTGCTTTTTGACCTCGAAATTCTCGGTCGCCGCTTCGACCACCAGCGAGCACGAGCCAAGCTCGTTGAGATCGGTCGTTGTCTTGATACGGCCGAGGACCTCGGCCTTTTGCTCCTCGGTCATCGTTTCCTTCTTAACGAAACGGTCGAGGCTCTTGCTGATATTTGCGACACCGCGATCGACAAAGTCGGCCGAGACATCGCACATAATTACGTCAAAACCTGCACCGGCGGCGGTTTGGGCAATGCCGTTGCCCATTGTGCCGGCACCTATCACACCAATTATTTCACTCATTTTTTAATAGAACTTCCTTTGATAAAAGTATGAAAAAGCCATGGTTAGAATAATCCATCGCAGAGACACAAAACAAACGAGCGACGAGATTCGCATCTCGTCGCCCGCGTGTGCTGAACGTGATTTTCAACTATTGCCAACTGTTAGGCGGAGGCGCCTGCGGTTGACTCTGGAAAAGCGGCTGCTGGCCGCCAAGGTAGAACCTCTTTCCTTCGTCTCCGAAAAGGAACCAAAGGCCGTAAACGCCGGCCGCCGTTCCGAGCGGGAACGAGAGGCAGGCGATGATGCTGCCGACAATTCCCCACGTCCGGGCATTGGGCCGTTCGCGGAAGAGCTTGAATCCTCCGATGATCTGCGGCAGAAGGAAGATCAGCGAGATAAAGAACAGCAGGAATACCATGCGGATAAATACGGCACCGACCATTTGTTCTTCACCGCGTTTTCCTCCGACCAGTATCGCGGAGCCGATCACGCCATAGACGATCCCCAATATGACCATCACGACCGCCTGAAGGCCGCCGTGGGCCATCAGGAAAATACCAACCATCTTGTTATGCTCTTTTGCTGTCATTCGATCACCTCAAATAAGGCTATTAACCTACACAAACATAGAACGATGGAGACCCGCGGCCGGTTGCAACATTTCTATCAGTCTCGTTCGACCGCCATCGCGACCGAGTTGCCGCCGCCAAGACAAAGGGCCGCGACACCTCGCTTCGCCCCGCGACGCTTCATTTCAAATAAGAGCGTCGTCAGGATACGGCCTCCGGAATTTCCGATCGCGTGTCCGAGAGCGACAGCGCCGCCGTTGACGTTGACCTTGTCCATGTCTAGGCCGAGTTCCTTCATTACGCCGAGAGCCTGGACTGAGAACGCTTCGTTGAGCTCGAAAAGGTCGACGTCCGCCATCGACCAGCCGGCTTTGGCGAGTACGTTTTGTACGCCCTTGACCGGTGCCATCATGATCAGTTTCGGCTCGATGCCGGACGATGCCCATGCAACGACGCGGCCGAGCGGTTCGATGCCGGCTGCAGCCGCATTTGCGGCCGATGTCACAACGAGAGCCGACGCTCCGTCGTTGACGCCCGGAGCGTTGCCGGCGGTGACTGTTCCGCCGTCACGCTTGAAGGCGGGTTTGAGCTTGGCGAGCGATTCGGCGGTAGTGTCAGGACGAACCGGTTCGTCATAGTCGAGAACGATCGGATCGCCCTTTTTCTGAGGGATCTCGACAGCGACGATCTCGTCGGCAAAGCGGCCCGCGGCCTGAGCCGCGGCAGCCTTTTGATGCGATGCGGCCGCAAAGTCGTCCTGCTGTTCGCGAGAGATCTGGTACTTTTCGGCAACGACCTCGCCGGTGTTGCCCATGTGCCAGTTCTCGAACGGGCACCACAGGCCATCATGGATCATCAGGTCGGTGGCGACCTGGTTGCCCATTCGAAAGCCTTCGCGGGCTGTCTGCAGAGCATATGGAATATTTGACATCGACTCCATTCCGCCGGCGACGACGTACTGAGCGTCGCCGAGTTCGACAGCCTGAGAAGCGAGAGCAACGGCACGAAGGCCCGATCCACAAACCATGTTTATGGTCAGTGCGGAAACCTCGGGCGGCAATCCCGCCTTGAGAGCGGCCTGGCGAGCCGGGGCCTGGCCGATGCCGGCCTGGACGACGCAGCCCATAATGACCTCGTCGATCTTATCGCCGCCGACGCCCGCACGCGAGACCGCTTCTTTGATCGCGATCGCTCCTAGATCCGGGGCGGTGAAGCCCTTTAGAAGGCCCTGAAACTTGCCCGTGGGCGTACGGACGGCACTAATGATAACTGCTTTATTTGAATTAGACATATTAGTTTTTTCCTTGATCTATTATCCGGTTGTTAAATGTAAATGGTCCGATTCTAACGAATGAAAACGATCGAATACAGCCTGGTCGAGAGCCTCGCGATGATCGGGATGCGCGATCTTGACGAGTTCGGCAGCTCGCTGCCTCAGATTCTTGCCATAAAGATTAGCGACACCGTATTCTGTCACTATGTAATGAACGTGTGCCCGGGTAGTGACGACTCCCGCTCCCAGCTTGAGGAACGGCACTATCTTGCTCTCGCCGCGAGCCGTCGTCGACGGCAAAGCGATGATCGGTTTGCCCTCCTCCGACAGCGAGGCTCCGCG
>CAYSMU010000215.1:0-5859 GCA_964432145.1 uncultured Chloracidobacterium sp. | reverse complement strand
TCGGTCTTGGCCTCGGTTATCCATTCGATGTATTCGCGTTTACAGCTCGGCGGAAAGTTGTTGAACGTCTCCGCGGCCTTTTCATTTCGGGCAAGGGCCTCGAGCAAAACCTCAGGCACGACGACCTCTTTTTTGGCGGCTGACGGCTTCTTTGGCACCTTAATGCCCTCATCATTGAGGCGAACCGCCTCGCGGATCAGCTTTTTCATCGTACCGTCTTTCGGAAGGTCTTTGAGAGAGGTGATCCGTCCAAAGCTTCCCATAGCGTTTTTCTCGGGAAATACGCCTTGCTCCATAAGCGATTGTTTCCAAAACCCGAACGTGCAGTGCTCCTTAAACGCCGCAAATCCGCACAAAATCCCCTTATACTCAAAGCTGGGCATGCTCCATTTCAAGGTCTCTTTCACCTCGGGGCAGGCCTCATGAATGAGACTGCGAAGATGCGAGAGTACCGGTTTGGCAAAGTCTCGCGACTTTTCGATGTATGCGTCGATTCGCGGATCGGTCGTAGGCATAACATTAACTCCGAGGTGTTTAGTGCATCGAATTATACACGATTTTCCTTTCTTATAACCAATTTCAGCCCCGACCAGCGTTCGTCCACCGCGCAAACTTTGACATCGACCAGGCCTAGCGGAAATGCGGCCTCGCGAACTGTGTCCTCGGTGATCTCGGTCGGGAGTTTTGCGGCCTTTTTGTACCACGAGACCCAGATCGCGCCGTCTTGTTTGATCAGGCGGACGAGTCTCGAAAGTTCGCTCATCAGCTCGTCGCGGCTGTTCGTAAACAGATGAATGATATCCGGCTGCGGCTTGCTGCCGGCCTCGCCCTCCCAGATCACATAAAGCGGGAGTTCCATCAAAACTATATCTTTCAAGTCGTCCGGGAACAGATCAAGATAATGGTCCGGCCTAAACCGCGTCACGACCACCATCCCCGGCCGAAAACCGAGTTTCTTTGCCAAAGGCATGCCTGAATAACCTGAAGTCATATTTTCTTAGTTAACTGAGCCCTTACTAACGTGCGGGCTTCTGACTGGGCGTCCGATAAGTAACGGCGGAGTTTTGTGACGAGCAGATCTCCTTTGAACGGTAATCCGCCAGTATGACACTGGTATGACCCGGGTACGACTGTTCAATTTGTTCAAGTGCCGATTGAACACGATCTGAACAAGATCAGATCGCATAAGCTCAACTCTATCAGCCGTTTACATTTTTCAAGTAACTCGTTTTCAGCCCGTGTTCAATGTTCAATCGTTTTTTCGCATAAACATTGCAATTTCCTCAGTATTTTTGCATTTTTGGCAAAAGGATACTAAATGTAGCACAACGTTGCATAGATAGCAATACTTTTTCCGTGAATTCAGATAATAAGTGCAACTTTTGAGGAGTGCGGAAAAATAGGGCAGAAGGAAGCGGTCTCAGATAACCTGCAGAAGGACTTTTCGTGTACGCGGCCCGTCGAATTCACACAGATAGATACCCTGCCAGCGGCCAAGGCAGAGCTGCCCGTTTTCGAAAGGCACGGTCACGCTCGATCCGACGAGCGACGATTTGATATGCGCATCCGAATTATGTTCGAAATGCTTAAAATTTGGTTCGTATTGTGGGATCAGCCGCTGCAGAAAGCCCAGCATGTCACTCTTGACATCCGGATCGGCATTCTCATTGATGGTCAGGCCGCAGGTCGTGTGCTGCGTGAACAAAAGCACGGCCCCGCTACCCCTCTCGCCGACAAACGCCTCGACATCGCCGGTGATATCGATCATTTGTTCACGCGCGTCAGAATTTACGATTAGCTCTTTCATACTGCTCACAGGCCTACTGACTTCAGATTATCATGGACGGTCCTGCGTCACGATGGATCATTTTGTTCCGCGTTATTTGTTAAATATGGCCTTTTATTTGATAATCAATAGTTTTGATATTTACGAGATTTTCGTACTCGCTCGCACACCGGACAAACAAAGCGGGTTCTGCCCTTCCAGCACGCTTTCGAGTTTCGGCCCGGAGCAGAGGAATAAGAAGACTATGAACAGTTACGTGATCTATTTGGTGCCCGCTCTCGGGATCTTGGGATTGGTGGTAATGGCCTTTAAGTCGGCTTGGGTGAGCAAGCAAGACGCGGGTGACGCGAATATGCAGGAGCTTGCGGGCCATATCGCCGACGGAGCGATGGCGTTTCTCAAGGCAGAGTGGAAGGTCTTGAGCATATTCGTCGTGATCACAGCGGCATTGTTGGCTTACTCAGGAACGATACACGAGGTGAACGGCCGCGAGATCCACTCTAGCTGGGTCATCGCCATTGCATTTATCGTCGGTGCCGTTTTTTCGGCGACGGCGGGTTACATCGGCATGAAGGTCGCGACCAAGGCCAATGTCCGCACGACCCAGGCGGCACGGACGAGCTTAAAGCAGGCGCTGAAAGTATCGTTTACGGGCGGAACCGTGATGGGGCTCGGTGTCGCAGGCCTCGCGGTGCTGGGCCTTGGCGGTCTGTTCATTGTCTTTCTCGCGTTGTTCGCCGGATTGGGCGCAAATCAGGTCAGGACGGCGATCGAAGTATTGACAGGATTTTCGCTCGGAGCCGAGTCGATCGCACTCTTCTCGCGTGTCGGCGGCGGTATCTATACAAAAGCGGCCGACGTTGGTGCCGACCTGGTCGGAAAGGTCGAGGCTGGAATTCCCGAGGATGACGTCCGCAATCCGGCAACGATCGCCGATAACGTTGGCGACAATGTCGGCGACGTCGCGGGCATGGGAGCCGATCTTTTCGGTTCATACGTGGCCACGATCCTGGCGACGATGGTGCTGGGCCAGGAGATCAAGGTAAACGACGCATTCGGCGGCCTATCGCCGATCCTTTTGCCGATGGTCATCTGCGGCCTTGGAATTGTCTTCTCGATCGTCGGCTGCTGGCTGGTGAGGATCAAGGACGACAAATCGAGTGTGCAAAGTGCTCTCAATCTCGGGAACTGGACGTCGATCATCCTGACCGTCATCGCTTCATATTTTGTGGTCATGTGGATACTGCCGGAAGGGCAGATCACGCTTCGGACTACATCCTTCAACAAGATGGGCGTTTTCGGGGCGATAGTCGTCGGAAGCGTCGTCGGGGCCGTGATGAGCTTCGTGACCGAATACTTTACGGCGATGGGCAAAAAGCCGGTACTTTCGATCGTTCAACAGTCATCGACCGGCCATGCGACGAACATCATCGGCGGCCTATCGGTCGGTATGAAGTCGACTGTCATCCCGATCCTCACATTGGCAAGCGGAATCGTTGCGTCATACTACTTTGCCGGTTTGTACGGTGTCGCGATCGCGGCGGCCGGAATGATGGCAACCACCGCGATGCAGTTGGCGATCGACGCTTTCGGGCCGATCGCTGACAACGCAGGCGGGATCGCCGAGATGAGCCAGCTCCCGCCCGAGGTTCGCGAGCGTACCGACAATCTGGATGCGGTTGGCAATACGACTGCCGCGACGGGCAAGGGATTTGCTATCGCCTCGGCGGCTCTGACCGCGTTGGCCCTTTTCGCGGCATTTGTCGGAATGGCAGGTATCGACCGGATCGATATCTACAAGGCAAACGTGCTCGCCGGCCTTTTCGTTGGCGGAATGATCCCGTTTATCTTCTCGGCATTGTGCATACAGGCCGTCGGTAAGGCGGCTATGGATATGGTGCAGGAAGTTCGCCGGCAATTTCGCGAGATACCCGGCATCATGGAACACACAGGGCAACCCGAATATGAAAAGTGCGTGGCCATCTCGACCAAGGCGTCCATCCGCGAAATGATGATGCCAGGCGCGATCGCCCTGATAACGCCGGTACTCGTGGGTTTCACTTTCGGCCCTGAGGTTTTGGGCGGCGTATTGGCAGGCGTGACTGTTTCAGGGGTCTTGATGGGGATCTTCCAGTCGAACGCGGGCGGTGCGTGGGACAATGCGAAAAAATCGTTTGAGAAAGGCGTCGAGATCAACGGCGAGATGTTCTACAAGGGATCGGAACCCCACAAGGCGTCCGTTACCGGCGACACGGTCGGCGATCCTTTCAAGGATACCTCGGGCCCGTCGATGAACATCCTGATCAAGCTTATGTCCATTGTGTCATTGGTCATTGCTCCGTATATTTACGGGATCGGCCAGTGATGATAACCTTACGATATCGCCGAGAAGAAGAATTATTAGCAACTGTTGCTCGTTAAGATTCATCTTTGTCGCGTCGAGGATCGATCACACGTTAGACATCTAAAAAACAACGCATAGCCATATGTTAAACAAACTACTTAAAGCCGTCGGAATTGCATTCGCAGCCGCCGTACTAATTTCGGCTTTGCCGTCGATCACCGCGGCTCAGGACGAACGCCCGCGGATCGATCTGGATGCAATAGCGAAAACGGGAGAAAAGCCAGCAGATTTCGTGCCGAAAGGCTGGAAGATCGAGGAGAAGATCTCAGGTGATCTGAATGACGACGGCGTCGCCGACCATGCATTGAAGCTGATCGAGGACATCCCCTCGACTCAGGACGATCCGGCGGACCGCAACCGTGCGCTTGTTATAGTCTTTGCCGGAAGCGACGGTAAGCTAACTCGTGCGGCTGCCACGGACAAACTGCTGCAATGTACATCGTGCGGCGGTGCGTTTTATGGTGTCGTGGATGCTCCGGCAAATGTGAAGATCGAGAAGGGTGTGCTGATCATCGATCAGGACCGCGGCTCGCGCGAGGTTACCGAGACGACATTTCGGTTTAGATATGACGAACAGCCGTCGATGTTCATTCTGATCGGCTTTGATTACACCAGCCGCGACCGTGCAAACGGCGAAGTTTCGTCTGAAAGTACCAATTACCTCACCGGCAAGCGTATTACGACCACTGGCAAGGGCAAAAAGACCACGTCGAAGACCACCGTCGTTAAGAAGATGCGGTACAGCCTCGAAGAAGTCGATGCGGACAAGTTTGACGAAGAAGCGACAAATCGTTTGGGATTAGGTTGATCCGACCCTGTTTCTTACATTGGAAGGACCGGTCGCAAGGCCGGTCCTTTTTTGCTTTAGATCAGGTCTGGAAGCACCTTTCCCCCGGTTTGACTGTTTTGCCGTCTGCGGTCAAACTTATCTGACTTCCCAGCGACAATATGCGTGACTCAATAGCTCACTACAAGGTCATTTCGGCCATCGGTGCCGGCGGACGAACCGAAGGTGAAGGCGGGCTAATTCTTCATCAGGCGAATGAACCGCTCAAAAAGATACTCTGAATCATGTGGTCCCGGCGCCGATTCGGGATGATATTGCACTGAAAAAATAGGCAGAGTTTTGTGCCGCAGGCCGGCGACGGTCTGGTCGTTTAGAGTGATGTGTGTGACCTCGACGTCCGCGGGCAGGCTGTCGGCGTCGACCGCAAAGCCGTGGTTGTGCGCGGTGATCTCTATCTTACCGGTGGTCAGGTCTTTGATCGGCTGGTTGCCGCCGCGGTGGCCGAACTTCAGCTTGTAAGTTTTGCCGCCGAATGCCTCGCCGATCAACTGATGGCCGAGGCAAATGCCGAACATCGGTTTTTGCGATGCGGCGAGCTTTTTGATCTCGCTTACAACGGACGTCATCGACGCCGGATCGCCTGGGCCGTTCGAGAGGAAGAGGCCGTCCGGCTCAAGAGCCAGGACCTCATCGGCCGTTGTATCCGAAGGAACGACTGTGATGCGGCAGCCGAATTTGGCAAATTCCCGCAGGCTGTTGGTCTTGACACCAAAATCGTATGCGACAATGTGGAACTGCTCGCCGTTGGCGGCAGCCGGATAATCGTATTCCTCTGCTACCGTGACCGAGCTCGCAAGCTCACGGTTCTGCATTTCAGGCGAA
>CAYSMU010000214.1:0-5877 GCA_964432145.1 uncultured Chloracidobacterium sp. | reverse complement strand
CCAAAACTATGTCTCCATCGAGCATATTCTTCATGCATTGGCATTTGAAGAAGAAGAACTTTTCTCATCGACAATGCGCGATCTTTCGGTCGATCCGCGCTCGGTCAAGCTATTGATCGAGAAGCGAATGGACAACGGCCGTCAGCATTCGGGCAAAGGCTATCGCATCGCGCCCGAGACAACCGAGCTTTTCAAACGGGCAATGGACCGTGCTCGCTCGCAGGGCCGCAGGGTAATAGACAGCGGAGATATCTTTTACGTCCTCTCGAACGACGAGCGAAGTGTTTTGAATGAGGTACTGCAGAATCTTGGCGTCCCGTCCGAAGAGGTCGCACAATCTGCACGCACCCGCATCCGAAAGCGTGAAAAGGAAGAGGAACGCACGCGTCAGAAGTACGAATTGCCGTCGTTTCTGCGTCATTTCGGCGTTTCGATGAACAAGCTTGCCCGGCAGGACAAGATCCCGCCGACGATCGGCCGCGAACGCGAGATCCGCCAGATGATCGAGATCCTTTCGCATCGCGAAAGGTCGAATTCACCGATGCTTGTAGGCGAACCGGGCGTGGGCAAAACCGCCGTTGTCGAAGGCCTTGCCAGACTGATCGAGCTTGAACCTGAGAAGGTCCCGTCCCGACTTCGCGATTCGCATATAGTCCAGCTCCAGATGGGCGGACTCGTCGCGGGCACGATGCTGCGCGGCATGTTTGAGGAGCGTATCAAGGGCATCATCGACGAGGTTAAGGAAAAGGACAACATCATCCTCTTTATCGACGAGGCTCACACTATCATCGGCGCCGGTGCTGCGTTGGGAACGACCAGCGACGCGGCCAATATGTTCAAATCATCGCTCGCCCGAGGCGAACTGCGCATAATCGGGGCGACGACGATGAACGAATATAAGGAATACATAGGTGAGGACGAAGCGCTTGCTCGACGTTTTCGCCTGGTCAAGGTCGACGAGCCGACGATCGACGAGACCAAGCAGATCCTTATGGGTCTCAGGCCGCGTCTCGAAAAAAACTACTCTGTCACGATCTCTGACGAGGCTATAAACACGGCTCTCGAAATGTCGCCAAAGTACATTCGCAATCTGCACCTGCCGGATAAGGCGATCGGCTGGCTCGACACGGCCTCGGTAAAGGTCGAGATCAACGAGCCTAACGAACTCGTCGTCCGGCCCGAGCACATCATCGATGTGATCTCTCAGGAATCTCGTATTCCCAAGGACATGATCTACCGCGACACGTCGGACCGTTTTTCGGCCATGGAGAAAGATCTCGGCAACCGCGTGATCGGCCAGATAGATGCCGTGAGGGCGGTGGCAGAAAGGCTAAGGCTCAACAAGGGCCCGCTCAAGGAAAATCACTATGCGCCGGACGGCGTGCTGCTCTTCCTCGGCCCTACGGGCGTCGGTAAGACCGAGCTTGCAAAGGCCGTCGCCGAATTTATGTTCGGTGACGAGAGCAAGATGATCCGCATCGATATGAGCGAATATGGCGACGGAACGGTCGGCATCGAAAAGCTTATCGGAATGCCGCGGGGCATTGTCGGTTCGGAGCGCGGCGGCATCCTGACCGAGCAACTCCGTGATAATCCGTATACCGTGCTTCTCCTCGACGAGGTTGAGAAGGCTTCGCCGTACCTGATGAACATCTTCCTACAGGCATTCGACGAAGGCTGGATCACAGACGGACGAGGCAAGAAGGTCTATCTCTCGGACGCGATCGTCATCATGACGTCAAATCTCGGCTCGGAGAATTTCAAGCGATACGAAAAGCCTCTCGGTTTCGGCCAGAAATCACACGGCGATATAATGCAGATCCGCGGCGAGGCTATGAAGGCGGCCGAGGCCCGCTTCACTCCGGAATTTCGCAACCGCATCGACGAGATCATCGTCTTTTCGCCGCTGACGATGGATGAGGTCCGCGAGATAGCAAAGCTCTACCTTGCCAAGATCCAGAGAAATATGGAGCGTCAGGGAAAGGTCGTTGAGATCACTGATGCTGCTCTTGACCTGCTGACCGAGAAGGGCTTTAGCCCCGCGTACGGCGCCCGGTTCCTCAAGCGACATATTGACCAAAAGGTCAAGCTGCCGATCACCAACGAATGGAAAGTCGCGATGAAGTTCGTCGTCGACGCCATTGATGGTGAGATATCGGTCAAGCCGGGCGAGGTTTTCAGTCTTAACTAACACTCGGAGTTAGATCATGAATATCCGACCTCTCATTCGGACACTATTCCTGACGGCCGCGGCGATTCTGATCGTCACCGTAAACGGCCCGGGTCAGGACCTCACTTTCAGCTCGCAGTTTTCGTTCGAGCCGGCGATGATCGACAAGGCGCCGTCGCTCGGCGGGCTCGACATCAAATATCCGAACGAGGCCGCAAAGAATGGCGTCGAAGGTACGGTCAAACTCACAATGACCTTAGGCGAAGATGGCCGCGTTCGTGAGATCGTGATCGTCGAGGATCTGCCGCACGGCGTCGGGGCCGCGGTAAAGGCGGCATTCGAAAAACTGCAGTTCACACCCGCGTCTTTCGAGGGAAAGCCCGTGCCCATTTCAGCGTCCTTTACGTACAAGATCACGGCCGTTTACAACGAATACGATTCCAACGTAACCAAGGTGAAGCTCCTGGGAAAACCAAACGCGGAGTATCCCGCCATGCATCGTGCCGACCGACGTGAGGGCAAGGTCGATGTGGCGGTGGTTTTCTTCACCGACGGCAAGGTAAAGGTCGTTAAGGTGCAGAGCACGATGCCTAAGGAATTTGACCAGGCGGCGTCAACGGCGGCAGAGAAACTTACATTCCAGCCGGCGGTGCATAAAAAGAGCAAGCGGCCGGTTACTCAGGTGATGTGGGTCGCCTTTGAATTCAAACCGTAGATGCCAACCGGATCGATCTCATTGGGCATCAAAACGCTTCGATGTTAGTATTTCGTCGAAGCTTTTCATTATGACCCGATCCATCTTTTTGTTTCTGATCTTAACACTTGCGTCCGTTGCGGCACTCGGCCAGAACGCAGCGGTTGCGGACCCGACGAAGGCGAGAGCTGTGATCGACAAGGCGGTACAGCAGCTCGGCGGTGACCGCTATCTTCAGATCCGCTCGCAGGTCGGTAAGGGGAAATTCAGCGTGCTTCGCCAGGGCGGCGTTGTATCGCTCCAATCGTTTCTCGACATTATCGTTTTCCCTGATAAGGAACGAACTGAATTCAAGGGCGGCGGCTCGCGCACGATCCAGGTCAACAACGGCAGCACCGGCTGGATCTACGACGGCGATCAGGAAAGACTCAAGGACCAGACCGAGGCTCAGGTCGCCGATTTCAAACGAGGCATCCGAACGAGCCTGGACAATCTGCTGCGCGGCTATTGGAAAGGCGACGGCGAGATCGAGTACATTGGGCGTCGGCCCGCCACCCTCGGCAAACGTAACGACGTCGTAAAGCTCACATACAAAGACGGGTTTGCGGTCGAATTCGAATTCGCTGACGACGGCCTGCCGCAGAAGGCCATGTTCAAGCGCTACAACCCGGAGGGCGAAGAGGTGAAGGAAGAAGACCGCTACGCCCAGTTCATCGAGGTCGGCGGCATCAGGTCACCCTTCATCGTCGACCGCTTTACTGACGGTAAACACACCTCGCGGATCAACTACGAGTCGATCGAATTCAACCGCTCGATATCCGATTCGATCTTCGCCAAACCGGCAAACGCAAAAGACGCGAAAAAAGAAGCTAAGTATTAGTCTGAGATCTTATTCGTGCCCCAATTCGAGTTTATTTGAGCTAGGAGTCAGGTTGGGTCCAGTCTTCGAGAACGATCCCGTTAATTCGCTCAAAATGGCTGATGTTGTTCGTCACCATCATCGCGTTGTGGGTTACCGAAGTTACGCCGATGAGCAGATCAAAGTCGTCAATGGGAGTTCCAGCTTTTCGCAGCCGGCTCTTCTCGGAGGCATACAGATCGAGTGAGTGAAAGATCGGGACGACGTTCACGCCGGTAAGGAAATTATCAAGTGCCGCCTTATTATTCGTCTTCTTCTCGCTGTTCTCAACGCCGAATTTTAGTTCAGCAAGGGTGATCTCGGAGATGAAGCAGTTGTCAGGGTCGGCTTTTTCAAAGCGTTTCTTCAGGTCGAACATCCCTTGATGTAATAGATGCAGATGTTTGTGTCGATGAGATACCTGCTCAAAACTGTTCTACCTGACGTTCAAAGGTGCGGCTGTTTCGAATGTTACTGATGATCTCGTCTGCCGACTGCTTTGATTCCCAGGCACCAAACGCGGTGTAAAATGACTTCTTCCTGTCGGTAATGTCCGCCTTTATCGAGAGCGTGAGCTTCGAGATCAGGTCAAGCTTGCTGCTCGGGCTGAGATTATCCAGCAGCCTAAGGTACCCGTCAATCAGTGTTGTATCTATATCTATCACTTTCATTTGCTTGTAGTTAGTCGCCACCTCGCCATCATTCTAACGCCAAATCTGCGGAAACCAAAGTATTTTGTCTTGGCCCCCGAGGGGATGCCCGTCTATTTGCGGAAAAGCTCTGCTTTTCCGCTCAGCCCGCTAAAGTGACGCGGCTATGCCGCCTTTCCGATGCGAGGGCAAGGACAGCGGCATAACCGCAAGGATTGTATGGCAATCAACGGCGAAGCACAGCTTCGCCGCACATAGAGTGGCATAGCCGCAGTTCATGCCGCGTGTTCCTAGCCTAAAACGATCTTAGCTTTTGGAAGTCTTTAGTTCGAGCTGCCAGTTTTGGGGTTGAAACAACACGAGGTCACCATCCGGGTTTCGCTTTAAAAAACGGACCTGTAGAAGTTCGAATACGTGGTTGGGGTCTGGCCCGGCGTCGAGGACGACGGTCGGGGCGAATTCGGGCGGGCCCTCGAGTATTTTCGGGGTCCAGTCGAGATCGAGCCCAAGCTCGCCTATTAGAAACCGGATCGCGTTTGCGGCGGTTGCGAGGAATTCGGAATTTCCCAGAGTGGGATGGGCGATCATTATGCGGTTATTGATAAAGCGGTAGCGCCCGTTATTGTCAGCCTCAAAGTGGGCGGACACGGTCAGCGTCGTGCGTTTTGCAGCCGACGACAGCAAACGATTCTTGCTCGCCTCTGCGACGGCCCACAAAAGTGCCCAGTCATTTGAGCGCGCCGCCATATCGCGCAAACTCAGCCCGGATTGCTCCGCCAGACCGCGGATCGCCGCCGCCAACCGCGCGGCGTCGGTAGCTTCGTCCGACTTTGCGGCCTCCAATGCCCGTTGCTCCGCAAGAGCGTTGGACAACCGCTCCCACGGCCCGATCGCCCCCTCCATGATAACGTTGATCGTCTTATCAGACTCCATAAGCTATGACATTGTACGCTAGTTGCCGACAGCAGGCGGAATACGGGTCCACTCTCGGGTCGGGTTTTCTGTCGGGGCTGCGGCCGGTTTTAACGCGGATGTCAGGCTAATTCGAGGCGGCGAGTCTTTTGAGGATGCTGTTCATCTGGTTTATCTCACGCTGCTGGCTTTCGATGATCTGGCTGCAGAGATCTTTGATCTCGGGGTCGGACAGGGCGGGGTTTGCACACATCAGGATCGCTCCGGAATGGTGAGGTATCATCGAACGAATAAAATCTTTGTCGTCGATCGCCGTTTGGTATCGCGTAAAGAGAACAAAAGCTATCGTTGCAGCCACGGAAACCACTATGAGAGTGTTCCGGACGACCCGGGCCTTGTACATATCGGACATCACGATCAGCTCGATCGCGACCATCGCGGCGGTCATACTGCCAGCCATCCACACTTGATTGACACTCAGATAAAGGTCGCCTGATGTGTTTATCATCGAGTACATCAGGAAGTACATCGCGATAAACGAGACCACGGTCAT
>CAYSMU010000213.1:0-5895 GCA_964432145.1 uncultured Chloracidobacterium sp. | reverse complement strand
TGACGATGCCCAGGAAACGACCGTCTGGCGAACGATCTCGGGCGGATTTGGCCGGATCTTTTCCATATTCCGGCGACCGAGGTCAGTTTCGGGCGATGCTATTGTTGAGGGAGATGAGACGGCACGGTAGTTTTTGATGGTTTTTGAATTAAACATTTCGCCGGCCCGGCCGATCGTCCGGACGTTGTGCACGTTCCTGCTTCTAATCGTTGCGGCGTCCTTTGCTATGGCACAAACGCCTTCCCCGACCGCCACGCCGACGGTTCCCTCGGTCGAACCAATGCCGGTCCAGCCGTCGTTCGATAAAGCGGCAAGGCCGATGCCCAACGCCGAGAGAGTCGGCGTCGCAGCGGCCGATCAGATGTCTCTCTCGCTCGAACAGGCGATCGAATTGGCCCTCAAAAACAATAACGATATCGACGCGTCGCGCAATGACACCAAGATCTCCGAGTTCTCTTTGAAGGGAGCCCGAGGTATCTACGATCCATTGTTCAACTCACAGACGTATTACGAGACCAGGACGACGCCGACGGCCTCGACCATCGGCGGTGCTGTCAACGGTTCCGTCACGCAAAAGCAGATCTTCAATGATTTTGGCGTCTCGGGGTTTGTGCCTAAATTCGGCGGTTCGTATGACCTGATCTTCAGCTCAGCGCGCACCAATACGACCAACCGCAACGCGACACTTAATCCGCAGTTCCCGGCGTCTCTGATCGCGACTTACACCCAGCCTTTATGGCGTAACCGCTCCATTGACAGCAACCGCAGGTCGATCGAGATCGCGAAAAAGAACCTTTCGCTATCCGACGCCCAACTGCGGCTAAGGGCGATGGACGTGATCTCAAACGTCGAGCAGGCATATTGGGACCTCGTCTTTGCGATGCGAAACCTGCAGGTCCAAACCGACACGCTGCGTCAGGCGCGCGAGCAGCTTGAGAGCAATAAGCGCCTGGTCGATAAGGGCGTTCTTGCCCCGATAGAGCTTGTTGCGGCGAATTCGCAAATATATACGTTCGAACAGCTCATATTTTCCGCTCAGGAAGCGGTTACGCGGGCCGAGAATACGCTTAAGACGCTAATGCTGCCTGACCGGTCCGCCGCCGAGTGGTCGCGTCCGTTAACGCCGGTGACCGCCGCCGCGCTCAATGCTCCGCGGATCGGACTTGAGGTTGCTACGGCTGAGGCCCTTAAAAACAGGCCTGAGATCGAGCAATGGGAGACCACCGCGGAGATCAACCGGATCGATCAGCAATACTACCGGAATCAGACCAAGCCGCAGATCGACCTGGTTGGTACATACACGTCCGCAGGTCTTGCCGGCACGCCCAATCCGCTTTCGGCCGGAGCGGCGACGGTGCCCGATAATTTGAAGGGCGGATACTTTACGTCGCTTGGCAATCTTGCCGCTCAGGATTATCCGACCTATCGTGCAGGGGTTCAGATCGCTCTGCCGTGGAAAAACACGACCGCAAAGGCGAACCTCGGACGTTCACTGGTCGAGGCCGATCGTATCGCTAACAATCGCGCCCAGGCCGAACAGTTGATCGAGGCTGAGGTGCGCAACGCACTTCAGGCACTGCGGTCAGCCGAAGCGCGGCTGGTTTCCGCGACCGAGGCGAGGGCCGCGGCTGAGGAACTTTACAACAGCGAACAGCGGCAGTTTCGTGCCGGTACGACGACCTTTTACCTCGTTCTCCAGCGTCAGACAGAACTGACAGCCGCCCGCGGCCGTGAATTACAGTCTCAGACCGACTTGAACAAGGCTATCTCGGAATTTCAGCGTGCTATCGGAACGACACTGTCCGCTAATAATGTAACCGTATCTAAGTAGTTGCCGCCCGCCCCGTAAATCTCAAAAAAGCTGGAAAACACGGCGCATTCTGCGTTTTACCCAAACGTTAAATCTCTATCGAAGTTTGGGTCAGCAGAGCTATGCGTTTGTTGTGCAGTATATTTTTTACATTTCTCGTAACCGGGATCTGCTTCGTGGCGTCCCCCGGACAGTCCGGCGGCGGTGAGCCTCCATCAGCATATCGCATCCGCCAGGGTGACAAGCTGAGTGTCAAATTCTTCACCAATCCCGACCTCAACGAACCATCGGTAACAGTGCGACCCGACGGCTACATCAGCCTACAGATAATCAACGACATCAAGGCCGAGGGCCTCTCTACGGCGGAACTCAAGAAACAGCTTGAGAAGGCCTACGACGAGATACTTCTGGATCCGATCATCAGCGTAGCGGTCATCGATTTTGTGCCGCCGCGGGTCTTCGTAACGGGTCAGATAAACAAGCCCGGCAGCTACGACCTTCGCGAGGCCAAGACCCTGATGCAAGCGATCTTTCTTGCAGGCGGATTTACACGGGATGCCAATCGAAAGATGGTACTTCATGCGCGCCCTGATGGAACGGGAGACTGGCGAATCCAGCCAATGGACGTTATGGCCCTGCTGGACCCACGAAGCACTCAAAAGGACCTTGATCTCAAAGAGGGCGACTATATCTACATTCCAGAATCGAGGATCGCAAAGTTCACGAGAGCTGCCGAAGTTGTGCGCGGACTTCTTCCGAGGGTCTTCTGATCCCGTTTAACCAGCTTGACCAGGATATCAATGAGCCAATTTGGAAATACATCAGTGGGGGGAAGGCTATTTCAAGCAATACGGCGACGTAAGCTGTTGTTCGTCTCTGTATTTCTTCTGGTTGTGATATCGGGGATGACCACGACCCTGCTAATTACGCCCAAATATGAGGCGACGATGAGCATACTCGTCTCCAAGGAGAGAACCGACCCTACGATCAACCCTTCGGACAGAACGTCCGAGATAGTTCAGTCGGGTGTAAGCGACGAGGAGTTCAACTCCGAACTCGAACTCGTCAAAAGCATTGAGGTCGTGACCGGGGCGGTTAAGGAACTCGATCTTGTAACAGACCACGCTCCGAAGAGCGACACCTGGCTGAGTAGTATGCGGGGAAGGATCAAGGTGGCTTTCTACGACCTACTTAAGGCGGGCTCGAGTCAACTATCTCGTCCGAAGTCCGCTGCCGGTTCGGAGCAAACTGGCAGCACATTTGAGGTCGAAAAAGCTGTTAATCGGGTGGTAGGCAATCTAGATGTCGTGCCAACCAAAAAATCAAGGGTCATCAAGGTCACCTACACCGACACTGATCCGATAAGGGCGAAAAAGACCCTTGAAAAGATCTATGAGAAGTATGTCGACCTGCACGTTCGGATGGGCGAGGCACGTGAGGCAGATCAAGTATTCAAAGAGCAAACTGACCGTTTTAACGAAAAACTGAACTCAACAACAAATGAGTTAAAGGATTTTGACGTAAAGAACGGGGTCAGCGGCAAGGAGATCGGCACTCAACGAGGACTTCTATTGAAGCAGCTTTACGATACGCAAGCTCAAGTCAATGCTACAAGTTCTGAGATCAGCGAGATCGAACAGCGAGTGACCTCACTCAAAGCCAAGATCGCAACGATGCCCGAACAGATCGAGGTCAGCTCAGTGTCACGATATGTGAGTGCCCTCGACAGTATGAAGGAGGAACTCGTCAAACTCGAACAGCAGCGGACAGACCTGATGCAGAGGTATAAGAAGGATAGCCGCTTCGTTCGCGAAAACGAGGATCGGATCGCACAACTTCGGCGAAATATCGCGACAGAAACGGCAAATCCGCCTCAGGAACGATCTTATGCCCTGAACGATCTGCGGCGTCGGCTCGAAGGCGAGCTTAACGCCGCTCAGACCAGCCTCAGCGGACTGAAAAAACGCCAGGCAACACTCACGGAGCAGGCGTCGAAGCTCGACGCCCAGATGGTTGCCCTTAACTCGAAGAGCATCGAGCGGGATTCGATCGAACGCAAGCGGGCAGTGAATGAGGAAGCGTATCTCCTGTATCAGAAGAAAGTCCGTGAGAACGAGATCAGCCAGGTCCTGAACAAGGAACGCGTGTTGAACTTCGGTATGGTCGACGCCCCACGAACGGACGGCGAACAGAAGAACCCCAAGCCGATGTTAAATCTGATCATTCTCACTTGTCTCGGTTTATTTGCAGGTATCGCGGCTGCACTGATCACCAGTCCAGGCCCGCCGGCGATCGAGGGAGAATTGGTCATTACGGCGCTCGATTTCGAAAGACGCTATGGTCTGCCCGTACTGGCATCCGTCCCACTTATCGATATTCCCAGGACCTCGGACAAGCTAAGTTTGAGGCAATAATAGCGAATTCCTGTCGACGGTGTTTGCAGTGAGGTGAGGAACATATGAAAGAACGTGTCCGCAGAATACTTCTTTTCGGTTACAAACTGGTTGATCTCGCTGCGCTCACTTTCGCATTATGGCTGGCATTCTACTATGGCGGGCCCGAAGGGGTTGGATACGTCAATAGGGCGATCCAGAACCCTTCGGTCGAAAGTACAGTTTTCATGATTGGTGTCCTTTTGAGTTGGGCGTTTGTACTTTCGTCATTTTGGCTTTATAGGTCAAAGCGTCTCGCCAGTTGGGGGGACGAGGTCGCCGATGTTCTGCGGGCAGTGGCATTTTGCACGCTGATTCTCGCGACCCTCATACTTCTTTCAGAATGGCGCGTTTTTCCAAAACGCTTTCTGGTCATTTTTGCTGCTGCGTCCTTTGTCCTACTTATTTCGATCAGGGTATTCAAACGAGAGGTCCTGCGAGAATTTCGGCTGCACGGCCGCAACCTGCGTTCAGTAGTTGTAATTGGAGCCGGTGCTCGAGGCAAGCGGATCGTTGAATTGATCGACGCACACCCGGAGATCGGGTATGAATTCATCGGATTTGTCGACGATCTGGATGAGGAGCGGGTCATTGGACGTCTTTCCGAGATCGATCGCATCCTGGCTGAAAACGTGATCGATGAGGTCATCATCTGTCTGCCGATCAAGACGTACTACGACCGTATGGAGGCGATCGCCCATGCGGCTGAGGAACAGGGGATCATCGTTCGCGTGTATTCGGACCTGTTCAACCTAAAGCTTGCACATTCAGTCGCCGGGGAACTCGGCGACGCCCCGATACTATCTCTCTATCCAACTCCGACCGCCCCATGGAAACTGCTTGCTAAGCAGGCAATCGATTTCTTTGGCGGGCTCGTGCTGCTGATCGTATTTTCCCCGCTGCTGGTATTGATCGCTCTGATGATAAGGATGACGTCCAGCGGGCCCGCGATCTTTGTACAGGAACGGGTCGGGTTTAATAAGCGGCGATTCAAAATGTTCAAGTTTCGTACTATGGTCGTCGATGCCGAGATCAGGCAGAAGGAACTTGAGGCACTTAACGAAGCTTCAGGGCCGGTCTTCAAAATGCGTAATGACCCGCGCGTCACTCGGGTCGGGGCTTGGCTCAGAAAGACCAGCCTCGACGAACTTCCGCAGCTTTTCAACATAATCCTCGGCGACCTTTCGCTTGTCGGCCCTCGCCCTCTTCCGGAAAGAGATTTCCGTCGATTCGACAAGGCGTGGTTCAATCGCCGGTTCAGCGTCAAGCCAGGCATTACGTGCATTTGGCAGATCTCGGGACGCAGCGAAACCTCGTTTGACGATTGGATCCTGCAGGATCTTGAGTACATCGACAAATGGTCGTTGTCGCTCGATCTAAAGATCTTAATGAAGACGATTCCCACGGTGCTCCGCGGTACGGGAGCGATGTGAGGAATATGCGGGCAGCGGCATCAGGATCAACGTTCTCAGGACGGCACGGGACAACTTTCGTCGTCGGAGTTCTGTTTGCAGCGATATTGCTCGGTGCGTTGACCGTGCTGGCAGGATCCTCGTCCTCGGTCGTTCTTGGCGCAGGCATCATTGCGACAATTGGTTTGGGAGGGCTCATTGCACTGACCCTTGAAATGCCGGTGATCATCGCTGTTCGCTT
>CAYSMU010000212.1:0-5929 GCA_964432145.1 uncultured Chloracidobacterium sp. | reverse complement strand
TGGGCGTACACGCTCGCCGTCGGTGCGGATGTGCCTGTCGTTCGAGCGGCGATAATGTTCACGGTGGTGCTGATCGGCTACTCGATCTATCGCAAGGGAAGTCTGCTGAATTCGCTTGGCCTCTGCGGCCTCTTACTGCTCGTATGGCGGCCGTCGGATCTGTTCAGTCCATCTTTTCAACTTACTTTCGTTAGTGTTGCCGCGATCGTTGCCTGCGCTTATCCGCTCATCGAACACCTCCGCTCTATCGGAGGCTGGACGCCGACCGCCGCTCACCCATTCCCGCCGAACGTGCCCGATCGGCTCCGGCGCTTTTGTGAGATGCTCTACTGGAGCGAAGACGCCTGGGCTGTCGAATCGCGTCGACAGATCTGGACGGCGAATCTGATCAAGTCGCCACTGCTCGCAGGCCGTATTCGACGCGGGATACAAAAGATCGTTAGATCGGTCTTCGAGGGCATTCTGGTCTCGCTGATAGTTCAGATCTGGATGCTGCCGCTGACGGTCGTGTATTTTCATCGAATATCGATCGCTTCTATTCTGCTCAATCTTTGGGTCGGTTTCCTGATCGCTATCGAGAGCTTTGCGGCGGTTGCAGGCGTGATCGCGGGATATTTCAGCGGTTTGCTGGCGGCCGGTTTTTATGCCATCGCGGACGCGGTGAATTGGCTAATGCTCACGGTCCCGCGTCTGTTTTCGGACGGCGGCTGGGCGAGTTTTCGGCTGCCTGCGTACGCGGGGGCCGGATCGGCGATCTACGTGCTGTACTTTGTTCCAATACTTTGTGCGGCGTTCCTGGTCACGCGGTGGGACCCGTTTGCGATCAAGCGGAGCATCGTACAATACCGCGTCGCAATTATGACAGCGGCGATGACCGCGTGCCTCGCCGGTGTTGTTACGTTTCACCCGTTCAGCAGTCCGGCTGCTGATGGGCGGCTGCATATCGAGTTTATTGATGTTGGGCAGGGCGACTCGGCACTCATTACATTCCCTAACGGCATGACTATGCTTGTAGATGGCGGCGGGAGATTCGATTACGGCAAGAGGGACGAGGATGCCGACTCGTTCGAGCCTGACGTACGCGGCATCGGCGAAGCGGTCGTTTCTGAGGTGTTGTGGGCGAAAGGCTACTCGCGGATCGACCACATTGTGGCGACGCACGCAGATGCTGACCACGTTCAAGGTCTGACTGACGTTGCGAAGAACTTTCGAGTCGGCTCAGCGGTCTTTGGCAGAATGCCGACAACAGATCCCGACATTGCCGAATTGCTCGATGTATTGCGCCGCCGGGGAATTCCGGTCGAGACTGCTGCTCGCGGTGATGTGATACAAGTCGGTGACGTAAAGATCGAAGTGCTTTATCCGACGGCTATCGATGATCCAAATGCTCTATCCGGCAATAACAACTCCGTTGTGCTGCGGATCGTCTGCGGCAGCCGTGCATTCCTCCTGACCGGCGACATAGAACGCGAGGCCGAGACGCAGCTGCTAGCCCGCGGTTCACAGCTTGCGGCCGATATTGTAAAGGTCCCGCATCACGGCAGCCGAACGTCATCGACGCAGGAGTTTGTAAACGCAGTCGGTGCCAAATTCGCTATCATCCCGGTCGGCCGCCGCTCTCCGTTCGGTCATCCGCACGCAGAGGTTGTTGAACGATGGAAAGCGGCGGCCGCACACGTAATGACGACCGGCGAACGCGGAATGATCTCTGTTTCGACCGACGGCAGTGATATGACGATTAACTATTTTACAGAAGAACATGATCGAAATGACGAATAGTGAATAGCGTAAAGCGAATAACGGAGGAACTATCCCTATTTCGAAAGAAAGGCCGGAGCAGATCGCTCCGGCCCGCATGTTTTGCAGTTTGGTTATTCCGTTATTGCGAAACGCCCATTCCGAAATTGGCTTTCCAGGCCTCGCCTTCTTTCGAGTAAACTGCGGCGTACCATTCGGTCGGGACCGCCTGGCCTTCGCATTTGCCGTCGGCACCACCCTTGTAGGTGAGCAGGGTAACGTCCTTGGCGATGGAGACAGACATAGCGTCGGTGAGCGATACGCTCTTGATCTCGCATTTATTATCGGTCGACCAGTTTTTGATCACCGTGGCACGGTCGCCGCGGCCGTCGCCGCTGACAAACGCAAAGTCCTTGGCGAGAATGGCCTCGAGGGCAGCACCGTCTTTAGCTTTCCACGCTTCCCAGATCTTCTTTTCGATCGCGAGCACAGCGTCGGTTGCCGCGTCGGGCTTAGCTTCTTCCTTCTTAGCCTCTTCCTTCTTGGCCGGTGCGGGCTTCGGCGGGGCCTTGGGGTCTACGGCCGGGGTTTCGGCGTAAAACGCCGCCTTCCATTTGTCGCCTTCACGAATGTAGATGCTTGCCGAGTGGACATTGGCGGGGCTCTTCTTACCGTCGCAGGTCGCGTCCTGTGCACCGTCAAAGGTCAGGATGGCGACATCGGGGCCGACCATCTGCATCTGCTCGCCGGAGAGCGTGTAGCTCTTGATCTCGCATTTTTGATCCGTGTAGGATTTGACGGCAGCGGCCTTGTCCGATCTGCCCGACGCACCGAGATTCACGCCTTTGTCGGACATGTTCTCCTGGGTCCACTTGGCGTCGCGGTTCTTCCAGGCTTCCCAGCCAGCCTTTTCCAGCGTCATCAGGGCTTCCTTGGTCGGAGCCGCGGCGACGGGTTTAGCGGCCGAATTGGCGTTGGCATTAGAGGCATTTGCGTTCGTGTTTGCCGCCGGTTTGTTATCTGCCGGTGCACCGCAAGCAGCAAAGAGGGCCGCGGCGACGAGCGAAATTGTGATCAGAATGTTGCGTTTCATAAAGTCTTCTCCTATCGAACTTAGCGGTACTTATAAAATACCGGTTCACGGTTGGCAGTCACCGACTTTGTTCCAAATTTTGTTGTGGTAAAACACTCTTACTATACACCCGAATCTGATTTTCAAGGCTATTCTCAGAAAACAAAAAAGCCGCGACCTAAACGAAGATCACGGCTTTTGTTAGTACAAGACGGAATTACTTCAAGTCCGGTTAGCGGTTTATATCTGTGTAGAACGCATTTTTCCAGGCATCGCCTTCCTTTATGTCGAAAGACGCGACCCAGAGAAACGGTGCGACCGGTTTGCCGTCGCACTTGCCTTTGACATCGGCTTTGTATGTGACGAGAGCGACATCCGGAGTGACCTGAACGCCCTTAGCGTCAGTGAATTTGAAGTCGAGGCCTTCGCACTTCTGATCACCCCACTGTTTAACCGCGTCCGCACGTACCATACGGCCCATGCCCGAGACGTACATAAAGTCCTTTGCCATCACGCCTTCGATCCCGGCTTTGTCACGCTGTTTCCACGCTTCCCATGCTTTGGTCTCGATCGCAAGTAAGGTCTCTGTCAAAGCGTCAGGCTTGGCGTCGCCGGCTTTCGCGTCGTCCTTCTGTACAGGTGCTGCCGCATATTTCGGCATTGCCTTGGGATCCGTGACCGGATTCTCGACATACAGATACGATTTCCACTTGTCGCCTTCGCGGACATAAATGCTTGATGCCCAAACGTCCGCCGGACCCTTTTTGCCGTCGCAGGTGTAATCTTGTTGAGCTTTGAATGTCAGCACGGCAACGTCGGGGCCAAGCATGGACATCTGTTCGTCAGAGAACGAATAGCTCTTGACCTCGCATTTTGCCTCGGTGAACGATTTGATCATGGCCGCTTTATCCTGACGCCCCGTCGCCGGGCTGAAGCCAACCGATTTGTCCGACAAAATGTCGCCGAACGCCTTCGGGTCGCGAGCCTTCCACGCGTCCCAGCCGGTTTTTTCAAGGGCAACCAGGGCGTCCTTGGTCGGGGCCGCCGCTGCAGGTTTGGCGGCCGCGTTGACGTTCGCTGCGTTAGCGTTGTTCGCCGCCGGTTTGTTGTCGGCCGGTGCGCCGCAGGCGGCAAACAGGGCCGCGGCGATCAGCGTCATGATAATGAGTGTAATGCGTTTCATATTTTCTCTCCGTAAATTCAGGGTAAATACCAACCAGATGGCCGACGTCTTGCCGAACGCCCGTTGGCGAGCAACCGCTGCTAAGATCTGAATTGTGGTAAATCAAATCAACTATACACCTTAATTGGGAAATGGCATGTTGTTTGTGGAGTTATTTCACGATGCGTTGACGCGGCACATGACCCGGACAAAAAAAAGAGAACCGCCGACGGCGGTTCCCCGTGCAGGACTTACTTGCAAGAGAAGCCTACATCTTAGGCGACTCGAACATAAAAGCGAGCTTCCAGGCATCGCCTTCCTTAACATAGACGACCGACTGATAAAGTTCCCCATTCGGCTGGCCGTCGCACTTGCCGTCGGCTGAGCCCTTAAGCGTCAATATCTCGACTGTCGGTGAGATCGCGGTGGCAAATCCATCGCTGACCGAGACCTTGGTAATTCCCTCGCATTTCATCGTTTCGGTCCAATGCTTGACGATGTTCGCCTTGCCGCTCATCCAGGTGCCCAGCGGATCGACGATCGCCGCGTCAGCGATAAGGTTCGCGTCAAACCACTTCGCATCCTTTGCCTTGAAGGCTTCCCAACCGGCAGTGTGCATCTTGACCAGAGCGTCGGTATTCGCACTCGGCGTCGGCTTGGCGGGTTTTGCCGTATCCTCTTTCTTAGGCTCTTCTTTTTTGGCGTCGTCCTTCTTAGGCTCCTCTTTCTTGGCTTCGTCCTTTTTCGCCGGAGGCGGAGGCGGTGCCTTTGGGTCGATTATCGGCGTCTCGCTATGAAATACACCTTGCCATTTATCGCCGTTGCGAACCCAGACCGTCGCCGCTCGCATCGGACTCGGCATTTTCTCGGTCTTGCCTTCCCATGTGCACGAGCCGTCGGAGGTATTCTTGTAGGCAACAACATATGTGTCGTCGTTGATCTTTGCCATCTGGGCGTCGTCAAGGCTCCACGATTTGAAATCGCACTTGACGCCTTTGATCATGGCGATCTCGGCGGCCTTGTCATAACGCTCGCCATTGTTGTACGAGACGAACTTGTCCGAGAGCATGCCTTCAAAATATGTAGCATCGCCCTTGATCCAGGCCTCGGTCGCCTTCTTGTCCATGTCGAGAAGGACTTCCTTGGTCGGAGCCGCCGCGACGGGTTTCGCGGTGTTGGCGTTTGAGTTGGTATTAGCAGGCTTATTCTCAGCCGTGCCGCCGCAAGCGGCAAACATGGCCGCCACGGCCATCATCATAATGAATGTTCCGATCTTTCTCATAGTGAATCTCCTTCGTTGTCTATTTGGCGTAGTCCAAACACAAATACAGGAAGATCTCCAACTGGAAAATCTTCCGAGCGTTCCAAAAAGCAGTCCTTATTGAGCTTAGTTTAAACACCACTACCAGATATTGTCAAGGACTTTATTTGCCGCAGTGACACAAATCACCGTCCGTTATCTGCGGAAGATGCGGTAAACCAAGGACTCGCCGCTAGCGGCGACGGTGTTGAAATAGAGGCACTCCTCGGTGTCATTCGAGGCAGGGAAATGTATCGTGCCAAAGAGAAAGAGTCCGGCAGGCCATCGGTCCTTTGCGAAGTCGATCAGCTTTTCGACGCGTCCGTCCGGGCCTACGTGCCAGATCGCGGCGACATTCTCCTTTTGACTCGGAGCATTCTCGGCGGTTGTTCCGAAGAACATGTCTTCTCGTATCTGTTTCGAGTAAAAGACCGTCCCGCTCACCTCGCCGAGGCTCGTGCGTCCGAGCGTCCCGCGGTCGACACGAAAGATCTCATTGTCGCGGTACTCGGCGTCTGTGCCGTAGTAAATATGACCGGGCGTAAACAACATGCTTACGGCCCGCCATGTCTCATCGCCGCTGCCGATCGTCTCGATCGTCTTGAATCCGTCGCTAGTTCTTAGCATCTGACATTGATGTGGATAGTCGCCTGTCAGA
>CAYSMU010000211.1:5121-5943 GCA_964432145.1 uncultured Chloracidobacterium sp. | reverse complement strand
AGCATCGTGGTAGCCGATCTCATGAATCGTATCCCGGATGATCTGCTTGTAATTAACACTTGCAGTTGTGGTTATCTCACCCGCAACAACGGCAAGACCGGTAGTCACAAGCGTTTCACACGCAACACGGGCGGTCGGGTCCTGTTCAAGAATCGCGTCCAAAATCGCATCCGAGATATTATCCGCGATCTTGTCGGGATGGCCTTCTGTGACCGACTCGGAAGTGAATAAAAAGTTGCCGTTGCTCAATGGATTATAACTCCTCTTATTTGGTTATAGGGTCGTCTTAATTGAAATCTTTAGTTGATAACAAAACCATAATCATAGCGTTTTGGCTTAGGTGTGTCAAAGGAGCTTGCCGGAAAGCCGTGGACACGCAACGTTGGGATAACGTCGGCCCAATAACCTTTAGTACCAATTTCAAGGGTCTACTAAAGTCAACAACTTAGCCTCAAAATGTTTACAAAATCCGGGCGGAACATTAAGAAGGGAAGATTCCAATCCGAACGAAACGTCTTCCAAAGTCAGCCAGAGTTATGATCTACCTTCCGAGCATCTCGAAATAAACACTATGCGTCTGATAATAGAGATTATGTAGCACTAACCGATAAGTTCCGGCCATTCATCGGTTGGGGCGACCTCGTCATTATCGTCTAGTTCCGATTTCTGTGTAGTCGCCGCTGAAAGCTCAACGACTTTCTGTTCCACGTAAATGGGACAATCAAGTCTAAGTGCAAGTGCGATCGCGTCCGAAGGGCGGGCGTCGAGTAAAACGGGTTCACCAAGCCGATCAATAAGCTCGACTCTGGCGTAAAAAGTGTT
>CAYSMU010000211.1:0-5111 GCA_964432145.1 uncultured Chloracidobacterium sp. | reverse complement strand
ACGCATGCCGCTGATAACTGACACTCAATTATCACGTTCCTAAGCAGATCGTGCGTCATAGGTCGTTGAGGAACTACCTTCTCGATCTCAAGCGCAATAGCGTTTGCCTCAAACGCACCAACCCAAATTGGAAGTACTGTTTCGTTCTCGACGCCTTTAAGCACCACAATTGGAGTATTCGTGTTAGGGTCCATTATCAGGGCCCCAATCTTAACTTCAATTAATTCTCTGCCGTTCTCCATGATTCAACAAACCTCACCAAACAAAGAATTTGATTTGATCTCGGTAATTCGAACGCTGACAATCCGACCCAAAAGGCTCTTTTCGCCCTCGAAGTTAACGACCTTATGACAGGTCGAGTGGCCGGTCAAACCGTTCTCTGTTCGACTTGAAGAGCCTTCCACCAGCACCTTAAGTGTTTGTTTAAGATATCTCTGTAAACGATTCTGTTGAATGGCCTTCTGTGCATTCTCGAGCTCAACACAGCGTATAGTCTTTTCCGCCGGGGATACATCGTCTTCCATTCCGTATGCGGGTGTACCTGGCCGAGGCGAATATTTAAAAATGTAAGCACTATCGAACTCACAATACTTGATTAGATCGAGAGTTTCCATGAAATCCGCCTCAGTTTCGCCCGGAAATCCAACAATAATGTCCGAGGTAAGAGCAATGTCACGGGGCGAGGCTTTTATTCGATCGACCTTCGACTTGTACTTTTCAATAGAATGGCCGCGCTTCATGAGTTTAAGCACCCGGTCGCTGCCGGACTGGACGGGTAAATGAACCCAATTACAGAGATTGTCGTTTTCGTTAATCGCATCAACTATATCTTCTCGAAAATCTCGCGGAAATGACGTCGTGAATTTTATCCGCTCAATACCTGTTGCCGCTACCGCTCGAAGTAACCTTGAGAAGGTTGATTTCCCTCTAAACTGTTCCAGTCCCGTTTCAGATTCCGGCCTAAAACTGTTGACATTTTGACCAATTAGATGCACTTCCTTAACCCCGCTACGGCGTAGTTCGAGGATTTGGCGGATGATCTCAGCGGCAGGTAGACTTCGTTCTCTCCCGCGCGAAAATGGAACGATGCAATAGGTACAGAACTTATTGCAGCCCTCGATAATTGGAAGAAAGGCGACGTAAGGTGAATGCCGATGCGTGTCCGAAACTGTCCAGTCGTAGTCGACTTCCCTTTCGGCGAGGTCGATATAGCCCTTTTGACCATTAAGTGTTTCATTTACAGCATTTGAGACGCGTCCGACGGCCCGTGTTCCAAGTACGAAATCCACCCCGCGGATCTTTTTGAACAAGGTTTCACCGTCGAGCTGGGCAACGCAACCCATCACCCCTACGACAGGTTTTTTGTCATGAGAATGTCGTATCTGGCCAACACGAGTATAAAGCTTATGCTCCGCACGTTCACGCACCGAGCATGTATTGAATATAACTACGTCAGCCGACTGTTCGTCGGAAATCATTTCGAATCCATCTTTTGCCAGCACTGTAGAGATGCGCTCCGAATCGGAGACATTCATTTGACAGCCGAACGTTTCGAGATACACTTTCTTCATATATGTCGGCATTGAAAGAACCGGTCGTTTTTGATGAGAGAGACTTCGTTCACCTGCATTTGCACACCGATTATAGCCTGTTGCAAAGCACAATCCAACTAAAGCCTTTGGCGAAGCGGCTCGGCGAGCTTGGCCTGAAAGCATGCGCGATGACCGATTACGGCAACATGTATGGAGCGGTTTCGTTCTTCAATGCGATGATGGCTGCCGGTGTCAAACCGATCATCGGCTACGAGGCGCACCTTCGTTTTGGCAGCCGTTTCGACCGCACGGGAGCGGTTCCCGCCGGCGAGAGGCCGTATTATAACCTGATATTGCTCGCGAAAGACCTTGAGGGTTATCAAAATCTTGCGTTCCTCGCTTCTAAGGCATTCACAGAGGGTTTTCATTATAAGCCCCGCATCGACATGGAGTTGCTGGCTGAGCGCAGCGGCGGGCTTATTGGATTGTCGGGCGGACATGTTGGCCCGGTTGGGCATTTTCTCCTTTATGGAAACGAAGAAATGGCGGTTCAGAACGCTAAGGCAATAGAGCACGTTCTAGGGGCCGGCAATTTCTTTCTCGAAATCAGCGAAGGAGAAGATGATACTGGCCGCGACCTCATCGAGGATACTGTTGCCCTTTCGATAAAGACCGGCATCCCGCTGGTTGCCACTAATGATGTTCATTACCTTAATCGGGAGGACTGGCGTGCTCATGAGCTGCTTCTTTGTATTGGTGAGGGTCGAACGCTGATCGATGACGGACGCCAGTCGCCAGGTATTCGATATCTTCGAAGTGCCGATGAAATGTGGCAGATATTTGGTGACGAACTACCCGATGCCCTCACAAATACCGTAAAAATCGCCGAAATGTGTGAGCTTGAGATCCCGCAGGGCGATCATGTTCGCCAACTGCCGAGCTTCCCGATTCCTGCGGAGGGGATGTCAACAGATGAGTATTTTGAGCAGGTTCTCAATCAAGGTTTTGAAGAGCGGAAGATCGAGGAATGGGAGCCACGGCTTGCGAATGGCACGCTGATGCATTCGCTCGAGGAGTATCGCCAACGACTTGGGGTGGAGATCGCTACGATCAAGAAAATGGGATTCCCGGGCTATTTCCTTATCGTTTGGGAGTTCATCAAATATGCGAGGGATAAGGGTATCCCGGTCGGACCGGGACGAGGTTCAGCGGCCGGTTCGCTCGCAGCCTACTGCTTGCGAATTACGGATGTTGATCCCATGCAGTACGAACTGCTGTTCGAACGTTTTCTCAATCCAGATCGCATATCGATGCCCGACATTGACATTGACTTTTGCATACGAGGACGTGGCGACGTGATCAATCACGTGACGGAGTTCTACGGCCAGGAATCGGTTTGTCAGATCATTACTTTCGGGACGATGGCATCGCGGGCAGCGATCAAGGACGTTGGCCGGGCACTGGGAATGGAATTCAGTGCCGTTGAAAAGGTCGCAAAAATGATCCCTCCGCCGATTCGGGGCCGCAATGTCAGTATTTCCGATGCCCTTAAGACGGTTCCGGAATTAAAAAGAGCCTACGATGGCGAAAAATCCGTACAGGAACTGGTCGATCTTGCATTGAAACTTGAAGGCTGTTCCCGTCATACTTCAGTCCACGCTGCCGGGGTTGTGATCAGCCCAAAACCTCTTCACGAGCTTATTCCGGTCGCTTTGTCCGGAAAAGACGAACTCACGAGTCAGTATCCAATGGGCGATCTTGAAAAGGTCGGCATGCTGAAAATGGACTTTCTCGGACTGACGACGCTGACGATCATTAGTGACTGCCTTGCGACGATGAAGGAACGGCTTGGCGTTAAGATTGACTGGACAAAGATACCGACGAACGACGAGAAGACAATGCAGCTTTTTGGCGAAGGCAGGACGGAAGCGATCTTTCAGTTTGAATCTTCCGGAATGCAAGACATGTGCAGAAAACTGCGTCCCAAAGAACTTGAAGACCTTTCAGCGTTGAACGCGCTCTATCGCCCGGGACCGCTTGATGGCGGTATGATCGACGATTTTATTGACCGGCACCGCGGCGTTAAGCCGGTTGAGTATCTTCTTCCTGAAATGAAAGATATTTTAGGTAACACGTTCGGCGTGCTCGTTTATCAGGAACAGATCATGCAGCTTGCACAAAAGTTGGCCGGTTACAGTCTTGGCCAGGCCGATTTGATGCGGCGAGCGATGGGAAAGAAAAAGATCGAAGAAATGGCAGTTCATGAGAACACGTTTGTTGAGGGAGCCGTCAAAAATGGAATCGCCAAGAAGACCGCTAAAGAGATCTTCGATCTTATGGCTAAGTTTGCCGATTATGGTTTTAACCGTAGCCATTCAATGGCATATGCGGTTCTTGCGTTTCAAACCGCGTATCTTAAGGCTCATTATCCAGCGTATTTCTACGCAGCCGTGCTCTCTCACGAAGCTGACGACAGTGCCAAGGTCTACAAATACTCGACGGAACTCAAATCCATGGGCCTTAGGCTGCTTCCGCCGGATATCAACGAGAGTGGCGAAGGGTTTACCCCGATTGACGATACAGTACGGTATGGCCTGACGGCGATCAAGGGCATGGGGGCGTCCAGTGTTGCGGCGATCGCTGAGGCTCGCAAAGATGGTAAGTTCACTTCCCTTTACGATTTTTGTTCACGTCTTGGAACGGGCGCGATCAATCGCCGTGGGCTTGAGAGCCTGATCGCTGCCGGCGCTTTCGATTCGCTCATGCCCGAAGGAACTGCAGTGGGGGCCTGGCGGGCACGTTTATTTGCGGCTATCGAACCTGCGCTTCAACAAGGCCAGCGGACGACTGAGGATCGATTGCGAGGTCAGAGCGGGTTGTTCGGCTCTGAAGGGACCGTAGATCTGGCAGATGACTTGCCGCAGGCAGACCCCTGGCCCAAATCGGAAATCGCAAAACGGGAAAAAGCCGCTGTAGGCTTCTACCTGTCGGCACATCCGCTCGATAATTACACCGAGTTGCTCGCGGCAACTCGAGTGAAGAATATCGCCGAACATGATGATCTTCAATCCGGGTTGAATGTGAACCTTGCCGGGATGATCATCGGACTTCAGGTCCGTGTCAGCAAGAAGGGGAACAGATTTGCGACCTTCCGGATCGAGGACCGTTCGGGCGGAGTAAAGTGTGTAGCGGTTGGGGAGAACTATAATAAATTTGTCGGTCTTCTTAAGGACGATGAGCTAATCATCGCTGAAGGCAAGATCGAAGCGAGCGAGGGCCAAGAACCGACGCTGATGATCAATGAGATACGTGGTCTCGACGACGCTCTGGCGGAAATGGCTCGAGCTGTGAGTATCTCGATTCCGGTGAAGTGTTCGAACGAACATGATCTCGAAGAACTCTTCCGTTTGCTCGACAAAGAGCGTGGTCGCTGCGGAGTTCATTTAACAATGCTTGCGGGTGAGGCCAGGGTCTCGCTGGAGGCCCCTGGCGTAAGTGTGGCTCCCAGCCGTTCTCTGCAGCGTCAACTCGAAGAGTACGGTTGCGTTGTCGAATGGGTTCACTAAGGGGTATTATTTA